>NZ_JBIMEV010000028.1:0-59824 GCF_051262595.1 Salipaludibacillus sp. CF4.18 | reverse complement strand
CAGGCGCGATTGTGAACAACGAAGGTAGAAACTGATCAAATTTTTTTATAAAAACAAAACTTAAATCTGCGGGAGAAGAATCCATTTTGATCAAACTTTATCTCAAAGCTACAACTAGCAGATCAATTGTCTTTTCTAGATCATGCCTGATCGAATCAGTAACAATCCTTAGTAGATTATAATCATTCTGAGCTAGATAATAATGTAGTCAACAGAACAATAATCAATGCTTTTGGAATTTTAGAAGTGGTATTCATTGGATTAGGACAGTGAAACTAAACAAGGTGGGAGAGCGTTAAAGTCTGACAGACAAGCATTAGGGGTTCGAGCCCCCTTGGCTCCACCATACATAAGCGGTGTGCTAGACAATAGGATTGGACCAAACCTTCCAAAGGATTACATGCAGTTTGCTAACAAGGAGATATTGACAATTTGATCCTTCATTTTGTTTGGAACCATCATACTTGAAATGTTACTTTGTTAACTCGCGACAGTAACGCGGAGAAAACAAGGCGGTAGGGAACATATTCGAGGATTCTGATAACGAACGTATTAAGGTAATAAATTAAAAGGCCCGCCGGGGTGTGAAAAACCAAGCGGGTTTTGTTTTGTCACGTAATAATTGCTAGTATAAAAATGAACGCCACGAAAATTAAAATATCCTTCGCATCTTTCGTCCAGACTTTAGTACTTACATATATATGAGGCTTATCTTTTAGTGGTCGTAACTCTATTTCCGTTAAAATTGATGGATGGCCTGTTTTTGGTTTTTTTTCTGCTTTCTGATTCAATTGCGGGCTTAAATCTTTTCGACTGATGAATCTGCCGTTCTCGTCTCTCCGTATTGGTTTCATTTCTACTAACGTCTGCAAATCGTTCTGATCCTCTTGGCTCCACAATTCCAACACTTTCATTACTAATTTCTTTTCTTTTTTGGTTAATGTTTTCATTGACGTCACCTTCCCTTCCCTTTCGATTCCAGCTACTCTCCCGCCATGGACCGCCGTCGGTTTCCCGTTGCCACGGGGGAGGGGGGAGATTGACGTCTGTCTTTTTACGCGAATTAATTTGTGCCACAAACACCGCGGAGAAAGGGGCTGAAAAAAGCGCCAGTCGAATTACTTGGTTCCGATCGAGGCCAGATGCTTTTGCGACTCCTTCGATCCAATTGCGAAAACAATCGTCCATACGCACGGTCGGTCGATACATATTAAATCAATCCCTCGTATGTCGGACTTTCCTCTTCCATCGAAATATATTTTTTTACGACACCCCCGGAAACTCTATCCTTGTAAATGAGCCGTTTTACATATGCCGAAAAGTTCGTTCTCTTCTTCGCGTGTTCCAAATCTGCTAACTGATCCGGATCGGCAACGTTAAATGCTACGCTTTTTATTTTTATTTTCTTCATATATACCCCTCCCGATATTATAGAAAGCCACTGCATTCGCGAAAATAGGGTTGACTATCGTTTCCGCGCCGTTTTCCTTGATAACCGGATTCATTACCTGCGCGTTAGGATAGTGCCTTTTTATCGCAGCTTCCACGCTTTCTGCGGCACCCCCGACTAAATATACATCGTCTACTTTCTTCCATCGTTTCGACGTATGCGAATATATTCCTCGTGCTAATTCATCGAGGTCATCCGTCTTAATCGTTTCCATTCCGAAAGGCAGCGTAAAGGAATCTTTATTCAAGTAACGCTTATCAACGAGCGTCGCACAATTTACCGTGGCGCTCCCGATGTCTATGATTCTTACTTTCCCGCTTACCGGCGCACTCCAAAACGCAGCGCCTCCTTCCGCAGCGATTTCGCAATTTCTTACGATGAATGTTCTTGTAATCTCGTTAACTGTAATCGTGTGCTTTCCGATAACCATCGCCTTAATAGCGTTCTTCTCGGCGGGCATGTGCATACTTATGGGCTGACCGACCACCACTTGATATTCCTCACAATCCCCGCAGCGATGTAATCCGAGCAATAGTCTAATGAGCGCGTCCTCATGCGCTTTCGATTCGCCCATGATAGATCCGCCGAAGTCACTTTCCTGCGCCAATGTTCCCGCGAACCCGCGCCGACCTTCATATTCAAATACCATGTCGTACATTCCATGTGTGTTCTCGAGGTTCCGTTCTTGATATTCTCCAATGGCAGACGGGAACTTCGCCAACCCCAACGAGCACATAATCTTTGTTTCGCTGTTTCCCCAATCGTAACCAACAATCATGCGAACACCTCCCGTAGTAATTAAGCAGTTATTAACCGTTGTTTTTTTCGTCACTCTATTATTACGTGGTTAATAAGGTTTGATAGATACCTATGCCCACTTGCTCGTCCAACATTCCGATTTTTATAGATACAAGGTTGTATACTTTTCGGATTATTTGGCAAGGGTTCTTAAAAAGGAGGTGGCCCAAATGTTTGGATTATTAGGGCTTGGTAAGCGGAGGTCGGCGTTTGGGGAACTGTTGGACGCGAAGGGAATTACACAAAGGGAATTTGCAAAGAAATCAAAAATACATGAGGACACTTTAACCCGGATGTGTAACGAGGATAAGTACGAGCCATCATCGAAAGTTTACCGAAAGGCACAACGCGGACTAGACAAACTAGGACTCAACGAGGATATTACAGATTACTTTAATTAATGTTATTCATGTCATTTAATTAAAAGAAAGGCTTTTTCAGGGGCTGGAGCAGCATTCCTTGCTTTATATCGGCTAAATTAGAATATGATGGAAGAATTATTACGGAAGCTGTTGGTTTAGAAACTCATGTTCTAGGTGCAGGTTTCGTAACTGGTGAAGGTAGTATAAATCATCACACAGTCTTTGGGAAAACCCTAATTTGTGTAGAAGAAGTAGCAAAAATGTATTATGTACCAGTTATCGTGATTTGCGGCAGTATTAGTCAGGACCTGTGAAGCAATATATGACGTAGGAATCGATGCTGTTTTTAGTTCGCTTATATTGATTGTGATTACAGCCACAAGTTTTTACCACCCTTGCCATCCTTTTTACCAATGATAAATTGCCCGTACAATAATAAGTACCAAAAATATGCATTTGAGTGAATTACATTCAAAACATTGTCGGGTCAAAAATAGTTTCCATATTTATATTATATCGGTTAAATTTACATTTACCTTTCGGGTTATTTATTCTATTACTAAATATATAAATGTTCTACGGATGAATAATTTGTAATGTGAATTTAGGATAGGGAAAAATAAGTAGGTAGTTGAAATCGACTTACAAAAATAAAGTAACTTATCTTGAATTAATAATATACTTTATGATAGTATATGAATTAGAAATAATTAATAAATAATTGGAGGAGAATTTGATGAATAACAAACATGAAATCGGTACATTATTATTACGAGTTGTGTTAGGGATTGTATTTTTAGCTCATGGGTCTGATAAGTTTCTAGGTGGGATCGAAAATACAGTAGGTTGGTTTGATAGTGTTGGTGTACCAGGTTTTCTCGCTTACGTTGTTGCGACAATTGAACTGGTCGGAGGCATCGCATTAATTTTAGGGATAGGAACTCGAATAGTTTCTGTATTATTGGCACTTATATTAATTGGAGCCATTATTAGAGTGCAATTAGCAGTAGGCTTCTTAGGTGGATATGCTTACGATCTTGTATTACTTATCGTATCCGTTCACTTGTTATTAAATGGGAGCAAGTTATTTTCTCTTGGTCAACTTTTCTTTAGAGGTCAAGAAAACAAAAATTCATTTGGAAAGTCAGCTTAATATTCTCTAATTCAAGAATAATGGAATTGAGACTTGTAATAAAGTATCCTAACAAAGGGAAAAAGAACATAAGAACATTGAAAATAAGTGATTTTCAATGGAGGTGGTTCTTATTAAAGTTAGTAAATAATAATTCAAGGAAGAAAAGTAGGTGTAGTACTGTGGGATTTTTAGAAAAACTATTTGGAAATACAAAGGAGACGAATGACATGTCAAATGTTAAATTAGCAGTTATCTATTACAGTTCAACAGGAACAAACTATCAATTAGCAAAGTGGGCTGAATCTGGTGGTAAAGCAGCAGGTGCAGAAGTTAAAGTATTAAAAGCACCTGAACTTGCTCCGCAAGCAGCAATTGATTCCAACCCAGCTTGGAAAGCCCATGTGGAAGAAACGAAAGATGTTCCGGAAGCAACACTAGATGACCTTGAATGGGCCGATGCCATTGTCTTCAGTGTACCGACAAGATTTGGTAACATGCCTGCACAAATGAAACAATTCATCGATACAACTGGTGGTCTTTGGTTTAATGGCAAACTTGCAAACAAGGCAGTAAGTGCTATGTCTTCTGCAAGCAACGCGCATGGCGGACAGGAAGCAACGATTCTTGCCCTTTATAACACAATGCATCATTGGGGTTCGATCATCGCTTCTCCTGGTTACACAGACCCAGTTCAATTTACTTCAGGTGGTAACCCATACGGAGTAAGCGTAACAGTAGGTCAAGACGGTAATATGCAAGAGGATGTAGAAGAAGCTGTAAAATACCAAGCAAAGCGTACAGTACAGGTAGCAGAGTGGATTAAAAAAGGCAATCAATAAATGAAACAATACTTATCGTTTTTTCCGATTGTTTCTTACTTATAAAATGATTGATGAAATATTGAATATAACACTTAAGTGAATTTGCGACAAATGTAGTGAACGTTTTTATAGGGGCAATAGGGTGTCGCTAAAAGCTCAATTATATATGACCTTTTGAGACAGTCAATTTTTATTATTATGTTTTTGACTAACAATAAGTTAACTGTTTTGCACCCTAACAATTTTTATTTATAAATTGTGGAAACATTCAAAAAAGATGCGTTTAGTTTAACAAGCCACCTAAAAAGCCGATTCCTTAACAAGGAATCGGCTTTTTATTAGTGTACAAAATACAAAATTTTCTGAAGTGTTACTGGTCCCCCCTTATTTAGTAAAGTTAATTAGCTTATTTTGCTCAATCTTTATTTCATTCTACTGGGATCATGTTTATCGATCTGATAAATTCATGATCCTTAACATGGGTTAAATTGGATAGGTTACGCTTAATTGGACAATAAAGTTAAGGTCATATAAACTTGGTTAAAATAAAAACTGAGGAGAGTAAATATGACTAAGAGAGAAAGACGGACATTCTCAAAAGAGTTTAAAGCGCAAATGGTCCAGTTGCATGATGCTGGAAAGTCCAGAGCGGAAATAATCAAAGAATACAAGTTAACGTCATCTACCTTTGACAGATGGGTACAGCAGCATCGAGATAGCGGATCATTTGAAGAAAAGGACAACCGTTCGCCTGAACAAGAAGAGATGATCAGGTTGCGGAAAGAGAATCAAAAGCTAGCCATGGAGAATGATATTTTAAAACAAGCCGCGCTGATCATGGGACGAAAGTAGATGTGATTCGAAACAATACCCACAAATACTCGGTATCAGCAATGTGCGACGTCCTCCAACTTGCCCGAAGTACGTATTATTATGAAGCGAAAATTCGAGACAAAAAAGACGAAGAATTACCGGAATTAATCCTAAATATATTCAAGGAAAGCCGGGATAACTTTGGTCAACGAAAAATTAAGATCGAACTAGAAAAGAGGAAGTGGACGGTTTCTCGACGACGTATTGGGAGAATCATGAAAGAACAGGGACTTGTTTCAAAATATACTGTCGCTCAATTTAAGCCATCTCGTACGTCTTGTAACGAATCTGAAGTAGGAAATACATTAAATCGAGAATTCAACCAAGAGGAAGAACTCAATGTAATTGTGAGTGACTTAACCTTCGTTCGTGTCAATCAAAAATGGCACTATATCTGTGTTTTAGTAGACTTATATAACCGAGAAATTATTGGACACAGTGCAGGACCTAAAAAGACCGCTGGGTTAGTTCAGCGTGCCTTTGCATCGGTGCCGTACAATCTACATCGTTTTAAATTGTTTCACACGGATCGAGGCAGCGAGTTTAAGAACCAACTCATCGACCAGGCCCTAGAAACCTTTGGTATTGAGAGATCGCTTAGTAATAAAGGAACTCCCTATGATAACGCCGTCGCTGAAGCCACTTTTAAGACCATCAAAATAGAGTTCGTTCAAGGTGCGGTTTTCGCTAACCAACACGAACTTGACCTTCAACTGTTTGATTATATTCACTGGTTTAATCATATTCGAATTCACGGATCACTAGATTACTTGTCACCCATCGAATACAAGTTAAGAGACCTTAAAAAGATTGTTTGATTTAGTGTTGACATTCCAAATAGCGTTAAATAGGTGTGGACTATTTTACGCTCACGTAATTTGTTCAGTTAGTTCATCAATAGTACTATCTAATTCATCTATATAACTCAGATTCCGCGCAGACATCTCGCACACAGAATTTCTCCATAAATGCAAATGAATTATTTGGAAACTTGAGGAATTTATCACTGTTATTGTAAAAAAACAAATACAATTTGATCAATCTTTGTTATAAATTATGTCTTTGAATTGCTATTGTTAGGTACATTGACAAATCAGGTATGTGATTTATTACATATCTCTTAGAAAATGTTTGAACTTCACTGAGCGGATCATCAGTCGTTTTTTCTTTTAAATAGTTATAGATTATATTATGAGATTTTCGAAACAAGATTAAAAATAGTACTTCAAATAGGGGAGGAAACAAAAGCATTGCAAGAGGTATTGCAATGAAGGAAGAGGAAAATAAATTGGTTTAACCCTAGTCCGTCAAATGACTGCCTCTTACTTTTATTTGTCAAATATATCTCCTGAATTTCTGGATGCACTCTTTTATCTCTTACCTGGGAAAATTGCCTTTTGATGTCTAAACTTGCTTAGCGTATGTTTTCCGGGTTTTGTTACCGGGCCCCAAAATATGGCAATCATCATAAAAAAAAGAGGTCGAAGACATCGTGCACAAAGTAATGATCGAACCTCATTGCAGCTATTGAAGGATAGTTATTTAAGTAACAAAGAATTTCCCCAGGATATATATGTCATTTAACTAGACATCGGTAGAACACATAAAGATAGTTAACCGAATTCCCGCTCCTTTCCATATGCATAGGAATGATGAAGGTCCTAAGCGCCACGGTCTACGACCGTATAAAGAAGTAAATAGGAAAAGAAAAAGAAAAGATAAGGAATGAAAAAGAAGAAAAAAAGAAAGCAATGGGAAGGGAAGAAGAGTAGCATCAAGAGGAAGCTGATACATATATGGAGCAGCTATATTATTCATAAGTGCTCTAGCGATGTGTGGTATAATGACATATAGAAAGGCGGGGATTCGCTTGAATAGACTCACTCAAAAAGATCTCTTTTCCTTAGTTATATTTCAACACCTATCTGCGCAGGAGGATTACCCAGCCAATATGGTTTCCTCTCTCGAAAAGAAAATTACCCACCGTCCTATTAACCGACGACATTTTTATACTACCGTCACCCAGTTAGAAAAACAATCCTTAATACGTCTTTCTCATGTTGAAGGTAAACGAATCTATTACGCCCTCACTGAAAATGGACACCAAGCCTATACGCATTACACCGATTCCTTGCAACCTAGCATGTCCGCATTAAAACAAACGAATGACCGTTTACTTCGTGTGATGTTAAATAAATCCCTTCATCCATACCCAGCTGTTCCATTGAAAATAACCTATCGGTCCTTTTTTAGCCGTATTTTTTCCGTGAAAGATATTATTCGGTACTATACATTGAAATCATTGCTCAAGACCAAGAGGGTTTATATCGCTGAAATGAAGGATCTTATCGAAAACGATCTAGGCTGGGGAGCCACTGAAGGGTATTTCTATGATATTGCTCACGAAATGGAATCTAATTATTTAATAACTGGCCAATGGTTGGATGATAGGCGAACCAAAAAATATTACCAAATTACGGATGATGGGGCTTATCACTTCAAAGAAATTGAACAATCTCTTATGGAATCATCAAAGCAAAACAACCACTACTTAACAGAGTGTTTACACTTGTTAACTAACAACAAATAAAGGTCTGTTTTTTCTTCTAAGACATGCCATGATACACACAAGAATAATAGGATTCTTCGATCTTTTATTTTGTGATAGGCAAATCAGGTCTAAGCATGTTAGAATAGTGGTAATTAAATCACGTCAACAGGAAGCTCCTGAAACGTTCGCATCTCATTGTGAATTTTTTTAGGAGTTTTTTGCGTTCAAAAGGAGGAGAAAAATGGTATTTATGCAAATTAATGCGATTCATCAGCGAGAAGAATCATCTTTGGAGCAATTAATCGTAGCCTTTCTTTTAGGGGAAGGGGACATTATTCGTTCAAATGAAAACGACTATATTCTTTTATCTGATATAGTGCCATCTAATCAACCTTATATTTATCATTTACTAGAAGACGATATCAAAACATCCTCTTCTTTAATATCGTACGAATTAAAGGATGATCAAGTAACCCTACATGTCGAAGAGTCTCTTATAAAACCCTATTACGATACCTGGTATCAAGGAGACGTAAAAGCCTACCAAACTATATCGTATCGTCGCAAAATCGTCCATCTCCACTTTCACTAAAAATTATGTCACCCTATATCTTAAAAAATATCTTGATATTGAATTATTTCCTTACAATGATTCGAAAATCTTTCGTGCTTTTAAAATTGATCAATTATCTCTCAAAATGAAAACACAGGCTTCCGTTAGGAACTTGGCACACTACTTTCAAATGATGACCACGAACGATATAAAAAAATGCAAAGAACGGAACGAAAGGAACGAAAACATGGAACATACCTTTTATAAAGGGATCACAATTGCAATGGCAACCATTCTCCTATCCGGTTGTTTTACTTCCCCACTTGAACGTGAATTGGAAGAAGTAAAACAAAAAGAGCTCGACAAGCAAAAGCAAGAACACCCTAACGTAGAGTATGCCGAATCTCTAAAACAAAACAAGTCTATTGAACAATTACTTGATGAAGAAGAAAAAGAGGATTTTGACGATCCGGAAGAATTTTCTCACTTTTTAAGCGAGGTTCTTTTAGATTTCCGTATGGTAGAAATCACCCCCGATGAACTGATTACTTTTATGCAATCATTCGGTTCAGAAGAGTATGTGGAAGACATTGAAAATAACCACGTCTCAACCCAGTTATTTAGGGAAATTCAAGATCACTATGAGGCAAATACATTAAACCTCATTGAACAGAAAATTTCTGTCCTACATTTTAATGAACAGCACGATGAGGCCACCTTTTTTAGACAAATCACTTCTTACCATAGTGATCCTGAATATTATCAGACAAACATCATATTAGAAGATGACGTGTGGAAATTTGACGATAACAGGGAAACAGTTAATAAACAATTTACGGAATCTTATACCAGTGAAGAAGAGGCAGGGGATACTTATGAGTAGTACATTAAATCAAGAAGCCGTTAGCCAAAGGGTAGCTAATCATTATAATGACGATGAACAATTTTTAAAATATTTCTCATTTCTCATGGACTTTTATTTCCACCGATTTGGTCATTATATACGAGCAAAAGAGGAGAGAAATGATTTTCAAAATTCATTCATTGAATATATGAAAAATGTCATCGAAACCGGCTATTATATGGGAGATCAGTTTTTATCACACGATGAAACAAATATACCGGATGACTTTCTAATTCGCCCGGAAGGGTTAATTCAGGAGTTAATTATTCAACCTCTTGATGAAGCTACAAATGGCTTTGACCAAGCTATTACCACAGATGTAACAGGAACATATGAAGCAGCATTGATTGACCAACACAAAAATGTAGCCACCGACATTTTTCAAGCTCGTTCCGAGCTCGCTTATTTTGGTGTTTGGTTAGCCTTTAAAGATGAAAGAGACAACCGTAATATTCATGAAGTGGAAGAACCCGAAGGTGATATGATTGGATACCTCCATCGCATTGATGATCTTTTTCATACAGATCCTAAAAAATACTTTCATTGCTTAACAAAAAATGAAACATCAGAAACCTGGCAATTAACGCCTTCTAACAAAATGGATAATCAACAAATGAACTTAGGTTTATTGATCATACAACACATTCCAAAGGAGCGTCTATCAAAGTTAAACGATTTATTACCTTCACTCATTGACCAGGAAACAAATAGGTCAGAACTGAAAGAGACAATCTTAATTAATCTTAAGTTTCACCACTCGATACGACCAAAAGAACAGATAATTATTTCTCAACAATTACAAGAAAAGGTTTCTGATTATGAACATTAATTATTCTAGCATTGTTCTCAATTATAGCATCTCTGAGGAATTTTATACGCTTGTAGACAAGGAAAAATAAACATTGTAGCATCTACATTTCCTGATTTCTACCGGTTATAAGAATACTTAAACTCTTCTGTAACAATAGCTTTAGGTTAACCAATAGCAACTCCACTTTGCAGAGCCATATCAATTCCTTCAACTATTTGATGCAAGAGTTGAACAAGGAGTGAAGTTACAGACTATTCCAATTGTAATTGACGTAGCTAACTAATTCTTATTCAAGCATTTTCCCTAACGGCTTATAAATTTGATCGATCAATTCGGTCGGGCCAGGCATTTCCGGAAAAAAGATAAGGAGAACAGCAAGAATCCAACTCATAGCTGAGAGGACAACAAATGTATACTTCTCCTTTTTTTGCTTTTGATTCATTTTCGGCCATTCATACAAAAACATAAGAACTATCACGAAAGTAACACTTAAAACCATAAGCCCTTTCACTCTTCTTTCACCTCTTTTTCTGGCCCCCCTAGAGGTGCAACGGAATTACCAGGTCGTTGGACGTGTACTTCGATTTCATAAACAATCTCAATCTCCGGAAAAATTTTATCCCAATTATCTTTCGCTGTTTGCCACTTTTTCGTGTATTCACGCTGAAAAATAGTATGAAATGTAAAAATGTCAACTCTCATTTCTTTTTGTACCTTATCGACTGCTTTCTTTATTCTCTCTTCTATCGATTTCTCTAATTCCTTTTCGAGCATCTTAATAAAATCTGGATTTCTTAAATCTAAGTTACTGGCATTTTGAATAATATCACCCTCAACTTCGGCTTTAACAGTCATTTTCCAATTATCGTTCTCAATGTGTGGAATCAGTTCTGTCTGGGAACGTATCATTTCCATAGAAACTTTACCTTCTCCTTCATCTTCTGGAACATTAACCGTAACGGTGGCATATTGAATCTCATCTCGTAGCCATAATAACCCTCTTGTGACTTCACTATTTAAGGAACCTATCATTTTAGCGTCTTTAAACACAGCGGTACCGCTCAACTTTATTTGAGTTTTATCCTCCATTTTCCCTTTTTCTTTTTCTGAGGGAATGCCCTCAATCATCGGCAAAGCGGCTCCCCCAGTCTCACTTTTCAACATTTGCAACAAATCCTTCATTGTCACTTCCATCCCAATTTGAAACTGAGCTAATTCTTTTATTGTGTCAGAGGTACTATCTTCAAGATGCGGAAGACTTGAGATAAGGTCTTTAGCTGTTCCTTTACTAACAAAAATCTGGTTTCTTAAACGGGCTTTCGGTAACCTCCCAAAGAAGTCGGCGTGTTCCTGTATTCCCTGTTCAGCCAGTTTTTCTCCAATTACAGTAGCCTCCGCATGCCCCCAAATTAAAAAACGGGCAATTTTTTCCTGTAGCTTTGATCTAGCATCCGCCATCGTAACGCCTGTAGCTGATTCAACAAACGTTGTTCGCGCCCCTCCACCACCTCCACCTTCTTTTAATTTACCAGCCAACTCTTCCGGCATGACAATTTCAACCGATAGCTCTATTTCCTTTTCATCCGTATAATCGATCCCTGTACTTAAGACGATGGCTATATCATTTACTTCCAGACGATCCCAACAGCCAGTGAGCGGAAAAAAAGCAGTACACAGGAGGAGTATAATGACAATTTTTTTTATTACCTTGCATGTAAAAAAGTTAATCATCCTTGGACTTCTCCCTTTTGCTCCAATTTTTCCGTAAAAAAACAATCAATAATAAGAGAATAGGCAATACAACTAGTATAGAAAATAAGTAAAAGTTAGATGACGTCGCGAGAAATTTTTTCATTTCTGTTAGATTAGGTGCTGACCAGCGTGCAAAAAGAACTAAAAGAAAACCAACTGGTAAAATAACTGATTTGTATTCTGAGAGCTTTAACCACTGAGCCGTACCTAGAGATAAGACGTAATAGAACACAGAAATTTTAATAAATGCTCCTGAAATCCAAATGGCCATGATAATAGATTCCAAGTGTGCAAAAAATTCAGCAACTTCTATATATTTCCCAGCACTCATGACTGGATAAAGGAGATCGGCTGTGATTTCACCAAATAAAAAAAGAGCTGTTAAATTAGTAAGAACCATAAGTAGCAACACACTAAGGACGGAGAGATTTCCCCATTTTAATCCTTTTTTTTGATCCGTTAAATAAGGAAGCATAAAAGCGATGAGAAAAAATTCACTATACAAAGCTACTGGAGAAGCTGCTCCCAAAATAGAAGGCATAACACCCTCTTCGAATACGGGAAGCATATTGGTTGGCTCTAATTCTGTAGTAAGGAAAAAAACAATCATTAAATAGAGTAAAACAACAATTGGGACAAAGAGTTCAGCCGTTCTGGCGATCACCTCCAAACCACCACGAACAGCAAAAGCACAAACGAGTACCATACTAGCAAATATGACTACTCGTGGAGTTTCCTTAAAAAAATTCCCCATAACAAACTCAGCATATTCTCTTATAATAAGCCCATTTACATGCAGAAAAAAAAATAAATATAAAAAACCAATAACCTTTCCAGGTATAAGACCAACAATATGCTCACTATATTCTATAATCGTTTCTTTAGGATAGTGTCTATGTAATTGATAAGCGATGAACACTACCAAAAACCCAATGGAAGAAGCCCATAAAGGCGATACCCACATATCACGTCCCGCTTTTGCTCCTGTCATCGAAGGAACTAATAGCAGTGAAGTAGCGATTATGGTCGGAATCATCATGAGCGCCATCTGAGCAGATGAAATTTTTCCTTTTTCAATCATTTATTCCCCACCTTTCGTTGGATCTGGTTTTTGATCGGGAGCTTCCCGGTATTTGTTATAGTCTCCTGTTAAATGAGGACGTGATGTATGAGCCCATCTTGGAAGACGCACCATGACATCTTTCATATCCCGAGCTTTCATTGGAGCCATTGGCGACAAATAAGGCACTCCAAACGAACGCAATGTACATAAATGCGTGACAATGGCAATAATACCAAGCATAATCCCTAATAAACCTAATATTCCCGCTAAAATCAGCATAGGAAAACGCAACATTCTTAAGGCCATTCCCGCATTATAGCGGGGAACAGAAAAGGAAGCGATTCCCGTCAAAGCCACAACCATGACCATTGGAGCAGATACAATCCCTGCTTCGACTGCCGCTTGTCCGATAACTAACGCCCCGACAATACTAACTGCGGCCCCAATCTGTTTCGGTAAACGAAGTCCGGCCTCACGTAAGGCTTCGAACATAACCTCCATCAAGAACGCTTCAACTAGGGCAGGAAATGGAATCGGTTCACGAGACGCTGCCATGCTAATTAAGAGTGTGGTTGGAACCATTTCATGATGATACGTTAAAATAGCTACATACAGGG
This sequence comes from Salipaludibacillus sp. CF4.18, assembly GCF_051262595.1. NCBI lineage: Bacteria > Bacillati > Bacillota > Bacilli > Caryophanales > Bacillaceae > Salipaludibacillus > Salipaludibacillus sp. CF4.18. Next base: position 46,134 of record NZ_JBIMEV010000028.1, on the reverse strand, counting down.
AAGGTAGTAAAAGAGACATCACAATAAATAAATAGCGCAGCCAGCGAATAGCTGTACTCAACATCGGACGCTGGTAATAATCTTCTGATGCTTGCATCAGAGAATAAAAGGTAGTAGGAACAACGAGCACAAACGGTGTGCCATCAACTAAGATTGCTACATGACCTTCTAATAAATAAGACGAGATAACATCGACCCGTTCTGAATTTAATACTTGTGGAAAAGGAGAATAAGGGTTATCCTCAATAAACTCCTCAATATATGAGCTCTCCAAAATACCGTCGATATCAATTCTGTTTAACCGGTTTTTTGCTTCATCGATCAATGTTTGTTCTGCTACCCCATCAATATAAGAAAGTACTACACTTGTTTTTGTTAAACACCCCAATTCCATTTCTTCCATTTTTAACTTTGGACTTCTAATCTTACGGCGAAGAAGAGCGATATTTACTCCAATTGATTCAATAAATCCTTCACGCGGTCCTCGTACGACGGATTCAGCTGATGGCTCTTCAATAGCTCTTTTTTCCCATTTAGCTAAAGCTACGGAGAACCCGCGATCCTTTTGATCGATAAGTATTACTGGGTTTCCTGAAGAGATTTGATTGATCACATCGGAAAAGGATTGTACTTCTTTGATATTGGATACAGAGATTTTTTTTTCGGAAAATGATGTCGAGCTATCCGATTGTTGATCGGTTTGTTTGTTTGACTGCTGTTCTTCTGATTTTTTCATAAGTGGTATAAGAACATTATCGTTAAGTTCTTCAATATTGGATAACCCTTCTATATACAGTAAGACTGCTTTATCCTTTCCCTCTATTAAAAAGGAGCGAAAGACCACATCTGAACAATTTTCATAAATAGAACGTAGTGCAGTAATGTTTTCATCTAAATCACTAGCTAGAGCATTTTGTAAATTAGATTGCTTCGTTTCTTGAGACTGGGTAAGTTCGTTTTTTTTAATTAATTGTTCAAGATTTTTGATTTTCCTCCAATTTCTCCGCAAACCTAACAACCCCTTGAAATGTTATCAATTGTTGTTTACTTTGCCACCAATGAAGGAAATTTATGTATAAACTAGAACCCCTTCCTATTTATCGAAAAATGTTTTTAGGGAATGTGGGATAATAATTATCAAGAAACATAACCACTATTAATAATCTAGGTCAAACACATTAATTGGAACTTCATTAGGGTAACTTCGGCAGTAACCGATCTGTCAATTGCTCATGTGACTACAACCTACATTCTATATGTCTCTTCTTATCCTATTTTCGCAGGATCAATGATTACGAATCCCTGGGAGGACTCTTTGAGGAGATCAAAGATGAGATGGTAGAAAAAACCTGGCCCAACGCTTATGAGGAATGTTTGATGAACGTTTACAAGTTGTGATCACAGCTATTTCCGAATCAGGAATAGTTGATTTAAACGCATTCAAAGAATCCGAAGAGTATGAATACATTAAGGACCTTTTCGAAGTTACTTTTTTGGGAAATCAGCTATTTGAGAGCGATCATGCTGCTTAAGGTCACGATATGGAATAATGCCGCAGTCCTATCAAATCAACGGGTACCGGCCAAAGAAACTGGTTAAAATCCAGTTTTAGGGGTGCGAAACTCAAGGAGCAACTTCCGCGTTTTGATAGTAACGTTGTAATTTGATATCGCATTATACAGCTAAGTGATAGAAATGTTTTGTTTGTATTGAGTCAAAGACTACGAAAGCTTATGCTGATTGCCCTATTTTTTTTGGATAGGCGTTCGAATATGCCAAAGGCTGGGCTCTTTTTCAAGTCGTCACCCTTTGAGAATGGCTTTGTTTGTTGATTAATCCCTGCCTGAGTGAGTTTTGTTATGGACTATGAATAATTCAGGATAAATAGCAAAAGATATCAAGAGTGAAATTATATTGACAAATAAAAGGATTTTGACTGTATTAAGAAACCTATTTCATATTATGGAAACCTGAGTGTTCAGGAGGTCGAAAATGAGAAAGATCACTGGAAAATTATTAGAATAGTCTGACTTATATTTTGTCCTTTACTTGGATATTTAAGCAAAACTATGAGGGGGTAAGCACTACACCATAATATGGGGGTAAATTCAAAAGATTTTAGTCATGTGAAATGATTGTATGGTTATTCTAAAAAAGATTTTTCTACTCCTAATAACCAAATCCAGTCAATTTTTTTGAAAAACTATAGAAATGAAGGGAGAGATAGACTATGTTTTATAAAAAATACAAGATAGCGACGGCAAGTGTAGCTCTCGTCGGACTGTTAGCAGCTTGTGGCGTAGATACAGACACGAATGAAGGTGAAAGTGGTGAGGCAGATGAACTCGAGTTTACATTGACTCATATTACTCAAACTTCACATGGATGGCATGAAACCGCAGAGAAGTTCAATGAAGAACTACAAGAATTATCTGACGGACGCATGAGTGTAAATATTTATCCGGCTGGTGCAATAGGTGATGAACAAGATATGCTTCAACAAATGGAAACAGGTGAAATCGACTTTGGATTTATTACAAACGCCTACATGAGTTCCAGAGTAGAAAGTTTTAATGCTTGGTTCATGCCTTTTGTATTTGATGATTTAGAAGAAGCGGTAGCAGCTAGGGACATTGAGCCGGCACAAGACATGTTAAAGGAATTAAGTGATCAAGGATTTATTGGCATGGACTTTTTATTCGCTGGTAATCGTCACATTTTAACCACAGAAAAAGAGGTATCAACTCCTGAAGACTTGGCTGGTGAACAAATTAGAATTACAGGTGGCCCTGCAATTCAAAGTTTTTGGGAAGAAATAGGAGCTGGACCAATTGCGATGCCTTTACCAGAAGTCTATACCTCTCTTCAAACAGGGGTTATTGATGGTATTGATATTGATTTAGATGCTTTGATTACTGAGAACTTATATGAAACTGCGGACCATTTAGCACTCTCCAATCATATGACATGGCCCGCCGTAGTCATGATGAGTGAGTTGTCTCACGATGCTTTATCTGCAGAAGATCAAGAGATTGTTAAGGAGGCAATGAAAAACGCTATTGACTGGGGCGTTGAAGATGCCATTACAAGAGAAGAATCAAATTTAGAAGAAGCTGAAGAAGTAGGGTTAATTATTAAAGAGTTTGACGATATAGATGCATTCAATGAAGTAAGAGATACTATCCATGAAAGATTTAGTGCAGAGTCGGATATTATCGCTGACTTCTTAGAGATCACAGGGAAATAGACATGACCTTTTTGAAAAAAATCAGTGATTCCATATATTCGGTGGAGAAAATTTTAGCGATTGGGTTATGTCTCCTTATGTTTCTTTCTTTATTTTTAGGAGTGGTTTTTCGTTATGTGTTAAGTTCGCCTTTAATATGGGCAAATGAAATGGCAACGTTTTCCCTTGTTTGGCTAACTTTTATTGGAGGCAGTATGGGAGTAAAACAACAAGAATCTGCTGCTGTGACGTTTTTAGTGGATAAAGTACGCGGAGTAACTCGTAAAATTATCATATCTATGGGGTTGTTTTCCGTAATTGTATTTTCTTTTTTCATGTTGTATGTATGTTACCAATGGTTATCCTCCCCAAATATTGCAGTTCAGCAGTCTACAGCAATGCAAATGCCTATGATCATTCCTTATATTAGTGTTGCAGTAGGATTTGTATTTATTTTCATTCACTCAGTCTATTTATTTAGCGCTAGCCTTTTTGCAGAGGAGGGGGGATAGTCATGATAACAACTTTATTATCCTTTATTGTACTACTATTGTTAAGGGTTCCCATTGCCTTTGTTTTAGGTATGATCACAGTATTGTACATAATATTGACTGGAAGCATAGGAGCATTAGTAACTGTGCCTCAGAGGCTATTTTCTGGCTTAGAAAATTACAGTTTGTTAGCAATCCCTCTATTTATGATGGCTGGCGAAATTATGAATTCAGGGGGTATAACGAAAAGGTTAATTATGTTTGCTCAAGCTTTATTTGGTCATTTTAGAGGAGGTCTAGCCTACGTAAATGTCATATCGAATATGCTTCTTGCTTCCATTATTGGATCGGCCAATGCTCAGATTGCTATGATGAGCCGAACAATGGTTCCTGCTATGGAAAAAGAGGGGTACGATCGTGCGTTTAGTGCCGCAACTACCGCTTCTGCTGGTTTATTAGGACCTATTATTCCACCTAGTATGCTATTTATTATCTATGGTGTCACATCAGGTACTTCTATTGGTTCTATGTTTTTAGCAGGGATTATTCCAGGGATTCTATTGTCCCTGTCTTTTATGGGACTAATCGCTTTTACAGGTTACAAACAACAATGGACAAGTGCTCAAAGGAAGTCACTTAAAGAAGTAGGCAAATCGTTTATTATCGTTATTCCAGCTCTGTCGGTACCGTTAATATTAATCTTGGGGATCATTACTGGCGTTTTTACTCCAACTGAATCTGCAGCTGTAGCTTGCGGTGTGGCATTTATCACAGGTTTTTTCATATACCGTGAATTAAAGTTAAAAGATGTACCTAGAATCATGATAAACACGGCTATAACGACAGCTACTGTCACTTTATTAATAGGGATGGCCAATGTATTTGGATGGTTATTATCTATCGAAAGAATTCCACAGACTTTGGCGGATTGGATGGTCACACTGACAGATCACCCCTTACTATTCTTACTTTTAATAAATGTTTTTTTACTATTAGTTGGGATGGTTTTAGACGGGATAGCAGCGTTGATTATACTCGTACCCATATTCATACCAATTCTAGCCACCTATGGAATAGATCCGATTCACTTTGGGGTAATAATATGTTTGAATCTAGCGATTGGTTTGCTCACTCCGCCAATAGGAGCAGGCTTGTTCATTTCCTCTTCCATAACTAAAGTTAAAATGGAAACATTAGTTAGAGTTAACATGCCATTTTTATTAGTTGCTATAGGAGGTCTATTAGTTATTACGTATTGGCCACAGCTTGTTACTTGGTTACCTGAGCTGTTTTAATTAAAAAAATTTATCACAACTTAAAGAAAGAATTAGTTAGTTTTACGCTAAAAGGAAAACTAAGTATTGGTGTTCTTTAAGATGATGATATTATCGATCAATTTCTAGTCGAACATTTTGGCACCTATCAAAGTGATATTGGTTCCAATCCTAACCAACAGGAACAATATAAGATCTAATAACGCAGTCTAATTTTATAAAAGGAGGGGATTTAAAATGGCAGAGAAAAATGATTTTTTTGAAAGCGAAGAAGTGAAATCCTTCAATAAGAAGATTAAAAAAGATGATTTAGGTCCGCTTTGGAGTGCGATTCCTGAACTCGTTTCGATGGAACCGAAAGTGACGGCCCAACCATTTTTATGGAAATGGGATATGGTGAAGAGGCATTTAATGGAAGCAACGGAAATCTTCACACCAGACCGAGGCGGTGAACGTCGGGCCATCTACTTTCAAAATCCCGGTTTAAAAGACCGAGAACCATGGGGGTGGGGCTCAACGACACAAAATATATACGCAGCTGTTCAGTTGATTCAACCCGGGGAAAAGGCTCCTTCTCACCGCCACACCCAAAGCGCGCTACGCTTTATCATCTCTGGAAAAGGCGCGTATTCCATCATTCAAGGTGAAAAAATGCATATGAATGAAGGTGATTTTCTAGTGACACCTCAAGGATTGTGGCATGGACATGGTCATGAAGGTGATGAACCGATGATTTGGATGGACGTGTTGGATATTCCGTTTATTTTTGCGACCGGTGGTTCATTCTTTGAAGGTCATCCGGACGGGCTGGAAACGCCCTCTCACCCAGACAACTATTCTGCCCAACGCTACGAAGGGGGAATGGTACGCCCTAAAGCAGACAGGAAGCCAATGAAAGCGCCAGTAGGTTCATATAAATGGGATAAAACTAAAGCAGCATTAGACGGTTTAAGTCGCTTTGATACGGATCCTTTTGACGGCCATACGGTTGAGTTTGTGAACCCTTCTACGGGAGATACAGCCAACGCTAACGTCGCATCCTGGATGCAAATGTTGCCGAAAGACTATCACGGAAAGGTTCACCGTCATACGAATTCGTCCATTGTTCATGTTTATAAAGGCAAAGGTTATACTGTGATTAATGGGCAGAAGTTTGAATGGGAAGCTGGTGACTTTTTTGTCATCCCAAGTTGGAGTTGGCATGAACATGTAAATATAGCCAGTGAGGAATCGTACCTGTTTTCTGTTCATGATACCCCGATTATGGAAACGTTCAATTTGCAGCGTGAAGAAGAGGGCGAGGCTCAGAAGGTGATAAGTACGTTTGAACCAAAAGATTAACTGAAAATGCTTATTTAGGTTAAAAAGTGGTGGATACTATGATTAAGCAACAACAATCAATAGTTTTAAGTCCATATATCGACATTTCGTTCCAAAGGATAACCTTATACGTCGAATTAATGAGTTTAGGACAGGCTTATAAATAAAACCATAGAGATTGTTATAGAAAAAGGAAGCATTAAAATAAATCTATAATTGTAGATGCCATTCAAACAAAAGTTCGTTACAATCAAAAATCTCCCAAAAGAAGCTGAAGTTGCAGAATTAATGAGTGGAATGTAAAAAACACCTAATAAATATGAATAAAAAGGAGTTTTAAAATGAAACTAATTACATTTAAACATGCAGGTATTTCACGTATTGGAGCAATTGTTAATGAAGAAGTGATCGATTTACATGCATCTTATAGGGCATTTATTAAAGCAGAAGGGAAAATTCGTGCAGAGCAAATTGCCGAAGCGTTTGTTCCAGCTGATATGAATGGTTTTTTACAAGGCGGAAAAGAAAGCTTGGAATTAGCTAAAAAAGCTATTGATTATGCGTTAACGAATAAGGAAGACGAAGGTTACAAACTTGTTTATCCATATAATGAGGTGAAAGTAGAAGCTCCAGTACCTTCTCCAGGGAAAATGATTTGTGTTGGTCTTAACTACCGTGAACATATTTTGGAGATGAAACGTGAACTTCCGCAATATCCGGTTGTGTTTGCTAAGTTTGCTAATACTGTTGTTGGACCACAAGATGATATTCCATTCTATCCGATTTCGGAGCAATTAGATTATGAAGCAGAGTTTTCTTTTGTTATCGGTAAACGTGCTAGAAACGTATCACAAGCAGAAGCTCTTGATTATGTAGCTGGGTATACGATCGTCAATGATGTTACATATCGTGATTTCCAACGTCGTACTATTCAGTGGTTACAAGGGAAGACCGTTGAAGGAAGTGCACCTATGGGGCCATGGCTTGTTACAACTGATGAACTAACGGACCCTAGTGGATTAGAAGTGGTTTTAACTGTAAATGGCGAAGAGCGTCAGCATTCTAATACAGCAAACTTAGTTTTTTCTGTTCAAAATTTAGTTGAATTCTTTTCAAACATCATGACACTTGAGCCAGGAGATGTCATCTTAACGGGTACACCAGGAGGAGTCGGTTTCGCACGTGATCCAAAAGTGTTCTTGAAAGATGGAGATGTCGTTAAAATTGATATCGATAAAGTGGGTACGTTAGAAAACACTGTAAAAAAAGTAGGGGGGGGGAAGTGATAATGGCAACTGTAAACATTCAAGACTCTATTCAATCTGTTCACACGTCACTTGATCACATCATCCAAACAGCGGAAGGACTAAAAGAAGAGACGATTCGCTGGAAGCCTTCTGAAGAAGAGTGGTCAATCATGCAAATCCTTTGCCACCTTGTAGAAGCGCTACAATATTGGCTGGATGAAATAGAGCACCTTCTAGAGTTTCCAGATACGGAATGGGGAAGAGGTTTGCAACATGAAGGGCGCCTGATGGCAGTAGCCGAGAGCGCGGTTGAGCGTCAGTCGGTTCAAGATGTCTTGAAAGAGATTGAAGCAGAAAAAGTATCAGTTGAGAAGGTTCTTAGTAAATTAGATGAAGAAAAATTGAATAGAGAAGCCCCAAGCCGAAATCCTCGCTTCGGTACGAAGCCACTTTCATTTATTGTCGATCATTTGTTAGTGGAACATGCGAGCAAACATGATGGCCAAATCCAGCGTAACCTGTCGAAATTAAACAATTAACGAAAAGTGAAAGCTGGAATTATATATGCAAGAAAAAATAATTTCTTTAAAAGTAATGACTCAAGTTTTTACGAAATAAGAAAGTATAATCTTGGACAACTTTGGAAGGTGATTCCAGTAGGAGCCGAATGCACAGGCATACCTTTGGAAATGGGACCTTCTTAAAAAGAAGCTAGATGAAAAAGCACAAATTCTCACTCCTGGTAGAGAAAAAGGGTATGAGCAAAGCAAGGGAATGGTTATCAAGAAGTAACGAGTGAATTTAAGCCTGATCTAGTATGAATGAAGTTGATAAATTATTTTAAATGAGGGGGACTAAAAATGACAAAGATAGAAGATACCATGATCATTGTCGGTGGCGGAATTGGAGGCTTGGCAGCTGCTTTAGCAGCGGCTGAAGCTGGTCAAAAAACAACCGTACTTGAACAAGCTCCTGAATTTGGTGAAATTGGTGCAGGAATACAAATGGGACCAAATGCGATGGCAGTTTTAGACCGTTTTGGAGTAGATGAAAAAATAGAAAAAAATGCGGTGTTTCCAAAACGACTTGTGTTAAAAGATACGTTTACAGGTGAAGAGCTATCTGCTTTAGATTTAGGCGAAGAGTTCAAAAAAAGCTATGGTTTTCCATACATCGTTTTACACCGTTCAGATTTGCACTTTGCGCTTTTAGAAGTATGTGAAAAGAACCCTTTAGTTAGTCTTATTACTGACCAACACATTGAAACGATAGAAGAAACATCAGAGGGTGTTGTTGCGACAAATGCTAATGGAGAAAAAGTGGTTGGAAAAGCGCTAATTGGGGCAGATGGACTTTGGTCAAATACACGTGCTTATTTCTCTGATGATAAGGGAGTTTGTTCGAAGTATGTCGCTTATCGTGGAACCATTCCAATTTCTGAAATTAGCGATAATGCCAATATAGATGACGTGATCATGTGGATTGGTCCAAATCACCATGTTGTCCAATATCCTGTACGTAGAGGTGAGCTTTACAACCAAGTTGTTGTATTTAAGAGCTTAAATTATAAAGAAGATTCTGTTGACTGGGGAACTCCAGAAGAAATGGATCAGGTGTTTGAAGGAGCTCATCCTCTTGTTAAGACGGCCCTATCCTTTATTGAACGTCAAATACGCTGGCCACTGTATGATAGAGAGCCAATCGACAACTGGACAAAAGGGAATATTTGTCTTCTTGGGGATGCTGCGCATCCTATGCTTCAATACTTGGCACAAGGTGGCGGTCAAGCATTGGAAGATGCCTCCTATTTAGCTGACATGCTTAAGAAACATGGCGAAAACTATGAAGCGGCATTCAAAGCGTTCCAAGAAGAACGTATTCCACGTACGGCAAGAGTCCAAAGAAGTGCTCGGACGTGGGGAAACATTATCCATGCAGAAGACCCAACTATTATCTTGTTGCGTGATATCATTTTTAAACAACGTGATGCAAAAGACTTTAGTCATGTGGACTGGATCTACGGACAGAAATACGGTCAAGGCCTCAACAAAGTAACAAAGTCAATTCAATAAATTATTATAAGTGAATCAATTTCATAATTCGGAGCTCTTGTCGCCCAACGAATCTTAGAGACAAAAAAAGGAGTACCTCCCCAAATGTCGAATTGAGTAAGTAATCACACCACCCAAAAGATTGGAGGAAGACTCCTATGTCTAGGATACGACAAGAGAGCCTACTAAGTATAGATGATAAGAAGTATCAAACATTAAAATTTACCCAACCAAAAGAATGTCGAGAGTGTCCACTCTCCCATGATTCTCTATGTCAAAAGTTCTTTAAAATAAAAATGGAAACAGACTTGCGAAAATTTAGTTCTCCGGCAAGAGGTTCTCAATCATGGAAGACGATCTATAAAGAACGAAGTTCCTCCGAACGAGTGATTGCGTATCTAAAAGAGCAATTTCAACTAAACAATATACGATACCGAACAGGAGAAAGAGCGAAAGTTCATTTTGACTTTGCTACACTTGTTTACAATGCCATGAAACTCGCTGGATTACGGCTAAAAACAAAGAGAAACCAAGTAAAGAAAGCAGCTTAAAGTTACACGGAATTTTTGATAGTTGATTTTGAAAACCTGTGAGACGCCTGCAGGAAAAGCAATAGCTGAAGCATTGCCTGCGGCAAGTGAGCAAGTTTTCAACTATCAACATTAGCTTTTACAGCACCCAATTTTTCAAAGGTTATATTATATACTGCACTTCTGACTTTATTCAGAAAATGCATTATGAAATTGATTCAAGTATTTAGAAACAAGTTGTAAAAATGAAATTTGGTGCTCCAGCAGGGTATTTACATTTCTGGCCAGAATAGAATAATAGGAAACTACGTTGATTGAAAACACGAGTCAAATATAAGCACAGATGCCCCAATAGATACGGCATCTTCTTTCAGTTCTCCCAGCTCAAACGATACGTTTTCCTTGTCAAATCTGTATATATATTTTTGGGCAGTATCAGTCACCTTTTGATAATAGGGCGGGAACTGATAGATTATTGTGCTACTCAAAATTACCCGTTCCGGATGTAGGATATTAATAATATTAGCGAGTCCGATACCAAAATAATAAGCTGATTTCATGACTATGTCTTGTATCAGTAGGTCACCTTTTTTCAAACCGGTGAGTAAATGGTCAATGTTAATTTTTGTTAAATCCCCTTTGACTAACTCTACTAATATCGACTTTTCTTGATGTTCTATCCTCTTAATTGTTTCTTCTAAAATAGAATCTAAGGAAATATAAGAAGAAAGCGTTCGGTTGTCTGAATCAATTTCATCATTAATATCAATAATCATATGCCCAAACGCACTTGCATCACCAGTCATATTTTTCATAAACTGTCCATTGGTTAATACGCCACAACGCAAGCCGACCCCACTAATACAGTAGAGAATATTACGTGAAGGTGTCGAGGTAAAGTAATACTCAGTCAGTGCTGCAGTGTTAGCACCATTTTCAAGTAATACTAATTGGTTTGGAAAGGTATCTTTTAATATTTTTACGATATTAACATTTCTCCAACCTGATGCTTGAAAAAATTCAGGTTCCAGAATGATGCCGTTCTCTCTATCTAACGGACCGACTGCTCCGATTCCAATTCCGAGTAATTGAGCTAAAGAAATATGATGATCATTCATCAAAACTTTTAATTGGTGAACGATCAATTCTATTGTCAGTTGTGGTGTGTGTTCCTTTGTCATCATAAATGAATTTCTATCGATAATATTGAAATTTAAGTCGGTTACCATTATTTCAGTATATGTTCTAGAGATATTAACACCAACAATATATTTATAAATTGGATTAATTTGATATAATGGAGTAGATATATTGTAGATTATGCTGTACAAAACGGCGTTGGGTCAATTCAACTTGAAGATTTATCTGGAATTTCCTTCAATAGTAAATTCCTAAAGCGTTGGACATACTTTGACTTACAAGAAAAGATTAAGTATAAAGCAAATGAATTCGGGTTGTAAAGGTACCACCTAACCATACATCAGCAAGGTGTAATATTTGTGGAGCAATTCATCGAGGGAAAGATGTTCATATTTGGAGAAAGCAGACTGATTCTTTTAAATGTATGAATTGTAATCATTCGGAAAATGCAGATGCTAATGCTTCAAAGAATTTGGCAATTAAGGGTATATTTAAGATAATCAAGTCTGAAAAAGAAGAATGGTTTAATAAGTTTGATAATTTAATAACAAAATAATAGAGTGCGAATATGAAGTGAACATAAATAGAATAATACGTTCGCACTTATTCTGTTAGCTTACTAGCGGTAAACCGAGATTATGTAACTTTACACTATATATTGTAAAAACACCTAGGTTCGACTATATAGCAGTTGCAATCTGCAGGTATGTGTAAAGAGTAAGAAGGAAAGTCAGTCCATTGAATCATCAAGGGGGAGTTGCAATCTGTTTGTCATTTTCGACCAGTTTCCAAAAACCAGACAATTAGAAGAACTTTTTAATTCTTTGGATATCAAGTAAGTAGAAAAATATAGAACTTGCTTTAACATGGTCTGTGAGTTTTTGAACTAATAAATTCAGAGGTATATAGTGAATTTAACTATACACTTTTATCTAAAAAAAGAAACTTAATCGGGAAAAAATCATTTTTAATAATATTCCAGAGCTACGTGTAAGTTCAGAAGATAAACTTAAAAGATAATTTCGTGATAAGAAGAATTTACCAAATATACAAATCAATTAAATCTAGGTTAATATGGCCATTTTCAGCGAAACTAAAAATTGACATTGTATTGATAAAAGATGTGGCTTCATATTTACGAGGGAATTTAATACTATATCGTTTCCGATATATGCCGATATAGTGCCGATTCAACTTGAAAAGATATGAAAAGGTTTGTAATGAATACAATTGAAATACCTTAAATACCAAGCTTTTGTTATGATTAAAGGTGATTTGAAACGTATCATTAATCAAGTTCGAAATGGAAGGCATGATCGATACGTTATTCTAGTGAAGCGAATTGATATGAACTTACCTTTTCTGATTTGTTGTTGTTTTTGAAACAAAGATTATAGTCAGACCAAACCACCGAAAAACCACCGGGAAGTTTTAAGACTGCTCATTTTCATTTTTAAGAGAAATCACTAAATGTTGACGTAGTAGTGTTAATTGTATCTATTTCACTATATTGAACAGGTTACTAGATGGGCGGCATGATGTAATATACATCATAATCCCTTGATAATAAAGGTATTATTAGCCTTTCACTCGTCTTCTGTTCATGATTTTTTCATGTTCTGACTGATATTTGATTGGAGAGGTCTTTCATCAAGTTACCAATCTTGATGAAGGCCTCTTTTTTTGTTGACCTACCAATATATATACTTATTTATCAAGTGAAAGGTATACGCATCGAGTGCTGTCTGGCTGCCGATAGATTTCATTTAGTAGACGGGCTTTCCTTTCCGGAACAGGCTCTCTCTTCATGATGGATCTCCAACCTTGAATAATGTCTTGCGGAGATAAGCTTTTAAGTTCACCTGGAATAGGAAATAACCGAAGGGTCGCAATGGTTCCTTTACATGTCACGTTTTTGAAAACTTCTCGCAACTCAGGGAAAACGATATCTACCCAGCAGTTGATTTGGTTCACGGAACTGACCAGTTTGACAACAACGTCTCGATTCGACATCAGTACTTTGGAGCTTTTCGAAGGTTTCAGGCGTCTTGTGAATAAAGGCATAAGACCATATCAGCGATTACGAGTGCATCTTTTTTATCACTCTTCGATTGGGTATTATCCCGATTTTCTTTATTACGTTTAACTACATGAGGGTTGACTGTGACAGCCTCAATGGTTTGATTTAATAGCCACTTAGACAAGTTGGTCCAGTAATGTCCCGTTGGTTCCATCCCAACGATCGTTGATCCACTCTTTTAACCTATGAAATCCATCCTCATTATTTTCGAAGGATAGGGGATCACCTACAACAATACCGCGGAAATTCACTGCACGAGCCACATGGATACGTTGGGCAATATCAACACCAACAACGAGAAAATAGTACAAGGATATTATGCAATAGAAGAATGATCTTCAACAATCAGGCGCTTTTCCTTAATAAGAGGGAAGCGGCTGTTTTTGTATTTGTAAACTAATTCGGGTCATTTTCTTCAGAAAATAAAGCGGTTTGTGGTTCTAACTTATACCAAAGTATAGGGGCAACAGAAGACGAAGGACAGTTTGTATTCATCCTGTGAGTCCAGATTGGAGTAATGGATTAGATTTACTAGGCTATACGGATATCAAGGGTGAGTTTAAAGAAGGTCCGTTGACAAGTGTATGGAAAAAGTAGTTGATCATTCAGAACTTTAGTGACCTATTAAGCGTGATGGAAAGTAGGAAATGGGAAAACGGAGAACTGTTTATAAAGGATGTTGCGGTTCGTGATGAGGGCTCTGTTCATTTTACGGTGGAATCGTGGATCAATCTTTAAGCCTACGAATTATGGCATTGCTGGGTATGCAATGACGACGTTGACTCATTTAAAGGAGCGAAGGAATTGCCGGAGCTGTTCATGAAGTCAAGTGATGAGCTGGCGGTTTGGCGGATGCTGAGGAGAGTGTCGGATCGGATTACGGTTGAGTTGGATTCGAAACAGTTGGACGAAGCGAATGAGGTGCAGCGTTATCGGTTTAAGGATATTGAGGTTCGGATGAACGGGTTAAAGAGTCAGGTGGAGATTGTGAAGGATGAGTTTTATAAAGTGGTTGGGTATAAGGAGTTGGAAGCCGAGTGGGGTGTTTTGGGAGGTTTTAGCGGTTTTGGATGAATGAGGAGTTTCCCTTTGGGATAGTAAGAGAATTGGCGTTTTAAAGTAGGAAATAATGGAAAAGTAAGCATCCGTAATATGAATGCTTGTTTTTTACTTGAATGTAGTCTCACAAATGTATATTGTCTTTTTTATTAGTTACGAGTTAATTGTTGACCTATTTCGTATCTGATTGATAGAACTCTTTGACCAGTTCGTTTACCTCTTCATAACTTATAGGATTATGTTTGTGTGCGATTTTCTCTTTTTCTTTTTTGATGTCTTCCATAACTATGGGCACATTTTTTCGAGGTTTCTTAATAAGAAGTCCATGTAACTCATATGCAAACCTCCAATTAGTTTACTTACTATTGGTATACCCGGTTGGGAATGTCTTTCCTACAGCGCGAGACTACCTCCTCCAGCACCTCCTCCTAATAGAATAGCTGTTTTTGGGGACATTTAGTTTTATTGGGTCGGTCTTTAATAAGGGTGTGAATCCAATCCCCATGAAGGTTTGCTCTTTCCTCATGATAGTAGTCTTTAAAATAATAAATTTCTTTAGAGTGTTTAAAACTTGTCAAAGGGTAAATTGGAGTACATGGATGAAGGTGACGTCATGAAGATAACTTTCATTCCGGGTGAAGACCTTGAAATAAATGAACACTATTATTTAATAAAAAAGATACAATAAAGTAATATGTCACGTCATTGGTTGATATATTATTCTCTGGTCGATAATCATGTAACGGGCAATTTTTTCAATGAATGATATTTCACAATCAGACGCAATACCTCAATATGGATTGCGTCTTTTGGTACCCAAGATGCGATTGATTGTAATAGGCTTTGTAATAGATAAGAATAGTTAAAATTTCGTTTATGATATTTACAATAATCCCCAACCTATTCGATATCCTTATGAATCCCAAAAGAAATCTAATTGATAATTAATTTCATTATATGTACAATGAAAACTATGATAAAGATAATCATTATCAATTAGATGAGGGGGAGTAAAAGTGAAGCGTATAGCAATAATATTCTTGATGTTTTTATTTGCGATATTGGTTGGATGCAGTCCTCAAGCCAATTCAGATTCTAGTACTGAGCAAGTGACGAAAAACAAAGCTTCATCAGAAGAGGAAAGTAATGAAACGCAAGAAAAGAAGAGTCTTAGACTAGGGTGGGGGGCTGATGCAGGATTCCCATCACCGTTTGCCTTTAGTCCAACAGGGCCCGCTGGATACTTACGAGTGAGTTATATTTATGATTCAATCGCATGGAAAGATGAAAAAGGAATACAGCCATGGTTAGCAGAAAACTGGGAAATTTCTGATGATGAAATGAATTATGTTGTTCATTTACGAGAAGGTATCAAGTGGCACGATGGAGAAGTTCTAACGGCTTCTGATGTGAAATTCACATTTGATTATATTGAACAACATGGATTTGCATGGGGAGATATCAGCATGGTGGATAAAGTAGAGGTTGAAGATGATTTAACTGCTGTAATTACCTTGAAAAAAGCGTATTCTCCATTTGTAGAAGAAGTATTGGGTATTATACCGATTATTCCTGAGCATGTATGGTCCAATGTGGATGATCCAGTAGCCTTTCGTGGGGAAGGTGCCGCTGTTGGTACAGGTCCTTATAAGCTTGTGACTCACAAACAAGAATCTGGACAATATCAATTCGAAGCACATCATAATTATTTTAAAGGGAAACCGGAATTTGATGAAATTACATATATTACGATAGACAATGGGGCACTCGCTCTTACAAACAAAGATCTTGATGCTTACAGAATTAATTATAAGGAAATTCAGGATTTTGAAAACGCTGGTTATGAAGTGATGGAAAGTGATCCACATGGAAGTATTGTACGTATTGTCTTTAATCTTGACCATAAATTATTAGGACAAAAAGAAATGCGACAAGCGATTGCTTACGCTCTTGATCGGGCAACGCTTGCTGAAAAGGTGCTAGGTGGTGACATTGTTGTTGGTAACGCTGGAATTATTCCTCCTGGCTCTCCATGGTATAACCCTGATGTCAAAGCGTATGACTTTAATCAGGACAAAGCAAAGGAAATCCTTAATGAATTAGGATATCATGAAAACAATGATGGGGTTCTAGAATCGTCTACTGGTGAACCATTATCAATGAATTTAATGGTAGCAAGTAATGAGCGTGATGGTCAGTTAATGAAAGATATGTTAGAAAACGTTGGTATTCAAGTGAATTTACAAAAAGTTGATAAGGCAACATTTACAGCATCTATGGGAGAAAGTAATTATGATATGGCGATTACTGGTCATATTGGTGTTAGTGGTGATCCGGATTTTCTGCGTCGCTGGTTTACAGGTACAGAATATAATGAGTTTGCTGCAAGAGGTTCTGTGTTAAATAATGAAAAGTTCCATGAGCTTACTCAAAAGCAGTTAACCATTGCTGATTTTAATGAAAGAAAAGAAGTCGTCGACCATATTCAAGAAATCCTAGCAGATGAGATTCCGACACTGCCAATTTATCATCGTCCATTTTATTGGGCATATGATCCTTCAACGTTTGATGGATGGTTTAACACGTGGGGTGGCATAGCAAATGGTATTCCACTTTGGGAAAATAAGGCGGCGTTTTTACCACATGAATAGAAAGATACTGTTTTATTTCGGATTATTTATCTGTATCAGCCTTCTTAACTTTTCGCTTCCTCGGTTAATGCCGGGGGGGCCTATTGCCTACCTTGAAGGCGGTGGAGATGAATCCATGATGTCAGTTATGACACAGGAGCAAAAAGAGAAGTTACTTTCTTATTACGGTTTAAACGAGCCCCTTTATGAACAATTTACGCATTTTTTTGCAGGAATGATTCACGGTGATTTAGGAATGTCCATCCATTTGAAATCGCCGGTTATCGATGTGATCTTCTCACATGCGAAATGGACATTATTGTTAGTTGGTGTTTCAATTTTCCTAACAATACTCATCAGCACTTTTCTTGGGGTCATCTCGGCATGGTTACGAGGGAAAAAGCGAGATTATGTTATGTTTGCATCACTTCTATCATTCGGTGCAATACCAGAGTTTGTTATTGCCATTCTTTTATTATTAGCGTTTAGTATTCATTTTCAGTGGTTCCCTTTAAGTGGGAGCTTAACCCCTTTTGCTGACTATGGAGGGGGTGTGATGGGGAGTATTCGTTATCTGAAGGATTTGTTCCACCATGCTGCGCTCCCAGTCATTACATTAACGCTAGCCAATATATCTAGTATTTATTTACTCATACGTAATTCTTCTTTAAATATTTTAAGTGAGCCATATATTTTTGCAGCTGAAGCAAAGGGGCTATCACGTATACGAATTTTATTTCACTATACGTTAAGAAATGCCTTGTTGCCTGTGATTACTTTGGTTAGTTTGAGAATAGGGTTTTTATTTACAGGAGCAATCCTGGTAGAAACGATTTTTTCATATCCTGGTATGGGGAAGCTTTTGCATACGGCGATTATTGCACGAGATTACCCTTTACTGCATGGGCTCTTTTTAGTGTTTACAACAGCGATATTGTTAATGAATTTATTGACGGATTTACTTTATCCTATACTAGATCCACGGATTCGTAGAAAGGATAATAAGAAATATGCATAAATATTTTGGAATAGGAATATTAGTTTTGTTTACAATCGTCGCTATAATGGCTCCATCCATTAGTCCAGCCGATCCTCATGACTTTGATGGTCCAACCTTATCAGTTCCGAGTCATGAGTATCTTTTAGGTACAAATGATGTAGGTCAAGATATCCTTAGTCAAATTATTTATGGATCGAGAATCTCACTCATTATCGGAATAACAGTTGGGATTATCAGTACGTTTTTAAGTGTTGGCTTAGGTCTATTATCAGGATTTAATCGCAGGTTAGATCCTTATGTTATGGGACTATGTAATATGATTTTAGCTATTCCAAATTTGTTAATAGTCATTATCGTTGTTGCGTTTACAGGTGCGGAGTTATGGAATGTGATTTTAGTTTTAAGTTTACTTACATGGCCAGGATATGCCAGGGTTATTCGATCAGAGGTTATGTCTTTAAAAGAAAGAGAGTATGTAAAAGCGGCTCGTACTTTTGGAGCAAGGCAAACCTATATTCTATTTAAGCATATTCTTCCAGGGATCTATCCTTTAGCAATTGCAAAATTTATCATCACTACTCAGTCTGCCATTGTAACAGAAGCAAGTCTTTCTTTTCTGGGATTGGGAGATGCTTCAGAGATTAGTTGGGGAACGATGCTTCACTATGCCTTTCAATCGGATAGTACTTTCATTACATCAGCTTGGAAATGGTGGGTGTTGCCGCCAACCTTCTGTATTACTTTGTTGATCGTAAGCTTTGCATTTTTAGGTTATGGAAAAGAAGCTAAAAAAATAGTTCATAGGAAGTTTTCGTTATCACCTAAAAAAGAAGATACGAAAATGGAATTATTAAACAACAACGTTTTATTAAAAGTCAATCAGTTGAAAATTAAATATCCTATTGATATAAATCAATATGAATATAAGACAGCTATTGAAAACGTATCACTGTCTGTTAAAAAAGGAGAAATTTTGACCTTGATTGGAGAATCGGGCTCAGGTAAAACAACGATTGCGAAAGCTCTTCTAGGAATGTTGTCTACTTGTGACGTTTCCGGGAGAATTCAATTTAAACAAGAAAACCTATTAAAAGTGAGTGCCAAGGAGCAGAAAAAACTCCGGTGGATGGATATATCGATGATCTTCCAAGATGCTAAACAAACGTTAAACCCTGTGATGAAAATTGGGGATCAAGTGGATGAAGTATTGATCTATCATTTTAGAATGAAGAAAAGACAGGCTAGAGCAAGAACAAAGGAACTGCTAGCGAGCGTTAGCTTAGATGAATCAGTGATAACTAAATATCCGCATGAACTAAGCGGTGGAATGTGTACGAGAGTGGCGATCTCACTGGCTCTCGCTTGTGAACCTGAATTACTCATAGCAGATGAACCGACAAGTTCTTTAGACACGATTACGAGAAAGAAAGTGATGAACTTACTTAAAGGAAAAGTAGAACAGTATAATTTATCGATGCTATTTATTACTCATGATATGGGGGTTGTCGCCGAATTAGCAGATACGGTGGCCGTTATTAAAAATGGGGAAATAGTAGAGAATGAATCGGTATGGGATGTATTTAATAAGCCTAAACACGATTATACAAAAGAATTAATAGGGAGTAGACGACTCCTGAAACTTTAAGGCAACCGTAAAGGGGTGAAAGTTTGTTACAAATAAAGGATGTAAGAAAAAAGTTTATACATAAGGGGCAAGAGATTGAAGCGGTGAAAGATGTTAGTTTTTCCGTAAAAAAGGAAGAAATTTTTGCTCTTGTTGGAGAAAGTGGTTCAGGGAAATCTACACTTGCTCACATGATCATGCGTTTGGAACAAACGAGTGGTGGAATAATTCAGTTGAATGGAAAAGATATTAATTCTTATCAAAGGAAAAATTATGCAAAAGAAGTTCAAATGATATTTCAAAATCCGGATAGTTCTTTGAATTCAAAAATGACGGTAGGAGAGCTTATTGAGGAACCGCTCTTTCTTCATAATGTACCACGGTCAAATAGAAGAAAAAGAATCCAACTGTTATTAGATCAAGTGCAACTTTCTTTAGATGTAAAGGACAGACTTCCTACTGAGTTATCAGGAGGACAGAAACAGCGAGTAGCAATAGCTCGAGCTTTAGCATTGGAACCAAGAATTCTCGTAGCGGATGAAGCTACATCAGCTTTAGATGTATTAATTGAGCGACAAGTCATCGACTTATTAAAAGATCTTCATCAAGAGACAGGACTAAGCATTTTACTCATTACGCATAATTTTGAAATCGTTCATTCGATTGCAAATCGAGTAGGTGTCATGCAAAAAGGAAGGTTAATTGAATTAGCTGAGACAAGAAAGCTATTTGAGTATCCTCATGAAACCTATACTCAGAAATTATTAGAAGCTATTCCAATTTCACATCCTAAATTTCGTAAATAATGGCAAGGGGAGGGAGAACGATGGCTAAGATTGCTGTTTTATATTCAGGTGTAATATTTCAGGACATAGAATTTAGTAAAGAAAAGTATAACAATATCATAGATTTGATTCCTATCTATGATTTACCCACCCTTTCTCTTGATTCTTATATCGGCCTTATCGTACCACGTATAGCAGATGAAGAGTTCCTTTTTAGAGAAAAAGAAATCATAAAGGATTTTTTAAATCAGGGTAAAATTGTTTGCTCATTCGTACAGAACTTTCGCTCATGGTTGCCTGGAAATACTCTATGGAAAAAAACGGACCTTAATTTAAAGGATCATAGGGTTACATTTAAGAAAAAACATCCTATTTTTACAGGAGTTGATGAGTATGACCTTAATTTTAAAGAGGGCGTTGCTGGTTTCTTTTATAGAGGAACGATTGAGCCCCCATCAGAAGCAGAAGTTATAATAGAAGACCACCGTGGCTACACAGTCATGTATATTGATCATCATTCAACAAAGGGCACGATTTTATCTACAGCTGGTGCTGATTTATTAGGATATGCTGGTTCAACACCAAGTACTGCACAAAATATTGGACCACAATTATTTAAATGGATAGAGGATGAGTATGAAGAAATACAAAAGAAGAGGGGATTTATGTGAAATCGGCAATACTATATTCTGGTCATAGTTATCATTATGAATTTATAAATAATGAAAAGTTTCGATCATTTTATAATGATTACATTTATATACTTGACTTACCTGAATTAGATTTGACTTTATACGATATGTTAATCATACCAGCTCGAACGAACCAGGAAATTCTTTATGAATACAAAGACAAGTTTCTGCACTTTTTAAATGAAGGAAAATGGATTATATCTTTAGGAGAAGTGTATCGGCCATGGCTTCCAAATACAGGTTGGGAATTTTGTAAGACCAATTTTAGCTGGTGGATAAAAGAAGGGGGAGAGCTTCCACTTATAGCACCAGATCCCGAACATTCTTTATTTAACTATATTACAGTAGATGATGCCCGTTGGCATTATCATGGCGTATTTTGGCCTCCAGAGGGAGCGCGTATCGTCCTCACGAATGAAAAAGGTGCCGCTATCATTTATGAAGATGATGTAAGTTTTAAAGGGAAGTTGATTGCTACAACCCTTGATCCTACGTACCATATTGGAGCAAGGTTTATACCTCAAACGGAAGACTTTTTATATGGATTTTTACGATGGATTCAAGACGAATACAAGAAAAATTTAACCACCTGCTGATTTTATTTGTAGGTGGTCATTTCGGTTTTAAATCATGTAAAACTAAGTCAAGAAATACTTTTTCTGTTGTGGACAGTTTTTTATTTTTATGTTGAACATAGCAAATTTTCCTTTTTATATTTACTTCACTTAATTCAACTGTGTTTAAAATTCCTTGCTGTAATTCAGTTTCTATTGCAAGTTTTGGGATAATAGAGAAACCAAGATTTGATATAACCCCTTTCTTAATGGCTTCTATATTACTTAGTTCAATAACATTATTTATTGTGATATCATTTAATTTCAAATTGTTTTCTAGAAAGTTTTTCATTGCAGAAGTAGATTGAGGAAGTAATATGGTTTCTTGTTCGAGATTACTTTTTGTAATGAATTCATTTTTTGCCCATGGGTGTGACGGTGAGACTGTTAAGACAAAAGGATCTTCTACTAGTGTTTCGATAGATAATCGGGAATCAATAGGATCTAATTCATAGAAAGGCATGTAGGCACCGTCAATTTTATTAGAAAAAATCAAATCCAAAATCTCAGCATATGAATAATTTTGAAGTTTAATATTTATATGAGGGTATTTTTTTCTGAAATTCCCTAATATAATTGGAAGAATATATATCGCGATATAATTACTAGCACAAATTGATAATTCTTTTTGTGCTCCTTTTTCTTTGTCGTTAAAGTGTAGCTGTGCTTCATTAAAGAGATCAATTATTTTTTGTGCGTACAATAGTAATTCTTTACCATTTTGGTTTATCGAAATATTTCTACCTATCCTGTCAAATAATTTCACCCCAAAAATTTCTTCAAGAGAATGAATTTGCGTACTTACAGTTGGTTGTGAACAATAGAGCTTTTCTGCGGCTTCTGTAAAAGTGTTGCATTCTGCTAAAATAACAAGTGTTTTTAGTTTGTCTATCGTTTTCAAACGAGTCACCTCTATGTGGTATAAAAAAGTACTTAAATTAATTATAAAGATAATGATAATGGTTTTCAATGCCATTCACTCTGGATATCTTATTAATATATCATTGTAGTTAAGTAATGCCTATTTAACAATCAGGCGCTATTCTTTAATAAGAATTTCGCCCTTTTTTTATTTATAGGGCCATATTGTATGTTATGTAGGGATATTCTCTTCATTAATGTAGGGATATTTGCTTCAACGTACAGCAGTCCCAGGTTCTATTTTTATTAAAAGAATTTGTTAATAATAAATTGGATGATAGTTCAAATTACAAAGAATTATTTGGTTATAGGGTTTATATCTTTGACCAGAAATTAAAAGAAATGGGTTTAAACTAGCACCTGGATATCCGGCTGCTTTTTAATTTGGTGGGGTACGGAGTTAATACTAATATACAAAATATATAAATATAGGCTCCATTATGTCTGAAATAGGAATTCCGAGTGGAAGGAGTAGTAAGATCTACCAAACCCCTCTAATGAGAAAAGACAAATTTAGGATACCTGGCGATCATACATAACCTTATGATCGTTTTTATTAATGACATAAAAGTCCCTACATTCTACGTCATCCAATATCAATATAATCTAATTACTAAATTTTCGTCAATATCGTAATATTTAATGTATCATGGAACTTAGAGGGGGATATTATGCCTAACAAAGCAAAGGTATTTATTGGATCAGCAAGAGAGTCAATGAAGTATGTTGACGCTATACATGAAGCACTAAGTTACAGTGCAGAGGTCACACCTTGGCACACAGCATTCACAACTCCTAATACATACAACATGGAACACTTAGAAAGAGAACTTGATAATGCTGACTTTGCTGTCTTTGTATTTTCTCCAGATGATATAGTAAACATTCGCGACGAAATACTTTTTATTTCACGAGACAATACATTATTCGAATTAGGATTATTTTGGGGGAAACTCAAACGAAAACGTGTATTCTTTTTAATGCCGGACAAACTACCTAAAGTTGAAGGTCAAGAAGTAAAAGGAATCAGGATACCAACTGATTTTACTGGACTAACCCCTTTGCAATACGAAGTACGATCAGATGGCAAGCATTTAGCAGCAATAAATCGACCTTGTTCAATCATTAAGCAAGAAATTGAAAAATTAGGAGGGTTTATAAATCCTCATAGCATAATTGAAGAACTTCATAAAAAAGACTTCGAACGTTCAATTGTCATTGAATTTCTATTCCCTTTTTCAAAGCATGTTTTAAATAATCCTACAGACAAATATAATGCCCTTTATGAAAGCTTACGAACCGCATATTCCACCCCTGAAGGATTTACAGTTAGTGGCGGAGCCATTTGGAAAGCAGATAATAATGCGTTAAGTCATGTCTCGGGAAACGAAGGTAAAGGGAGATCTTTCGCTTTTGATGTAAACGATGGAAAGCCAGAGGAAGAAAAAATACAAGTTGTCGACAGTTTCCTTAAAAGTGAAGATATAGTGATCCTTAAAGATGACTATATTGTGAAAACGTACTTATTATGCTATCCTATAGGAAATAACTTAGTTGCTACAATCCATTTGACTGGTTCGAAAGATGAATTAAGTGAAGAAAGTATAGATTTATTATTCATGACTAATTACGAACTATTAAGGGTAGCTAATCATATCTTTGGAGGTGATGCTTCATGAAAAAGAACACATCATATCCGACAATCAATCCAGTTGATAAAGCCTCACATAAAGTCGGCAGAGCAGTAAAACCAGCTGGAAGATATGCACGAAGAACCGACACAGAAGTCGTTGTTTATAAAAGAAAAGCACAATACGATAAAGCTGACTACGTTCGTTCAGAATAAAAGTAGAGGACCGGATAATTATATCCGATCTTTTTTGATACCTATTATATATATTTGCGTGAAACTCTAATTTCACGAATATAAAATATGGTATAATAAAAAGAGCATCGCATGGAATTTAATGGCTCCACGAGATGCTCTCTTAACTTTATAATTGTGTACGGATTAATAAGAAATTACGGAAAACTTAGTAATATAAATGCACAGATCATAATTTAGGAAGCGACTGAATATAAAAGAACAACTTCCTAAACCAATTAAACATCCAAGCCATCTACCGAGGAGAAAATTTTAAAATTATAAATAGCAGATATGTCACGTCGCTAAACAATGGCGCAACGAGTTATTAATAATATTTTATATGATTATTAATTATATTATGCCCCATTTTTTAAAACATAAAGATGTAAACGAAAACCTTTGTGATTCCGCTATTAAATTACCAGAGAGAATTGACAACAAAAGTAAACGAAATTGGTTTAGAGTCCATGGACATTCTTTTAGGAATGGTTAGAATTATTGTTACTAACCCACCTTATTCAAGCAGGAAGAAAAAGCTCAAATTTATTTAGTAGTGAATTTATTAGGATCACAGGTTTTTTACAACAAATGAAATACTATGAATGGTCAAATTCACATAAATTAACCGAAGTAAGTTTAAATAACTAACTACAGCTGTTCATTAGTACAAATTATACTCTATACTTAAGTAAAAAAAATCACGTAAAAATCCAGCACTTACAGAAATGAGGTAAAAACTACAATGGCCGATAGATTTAATCGAGAAAAATCAATCCATCTTAAAAAGGTAAATGAACTAAAAAAAGAGTTCCCCTGGTACATTACCGAATATATTGAGGCTAAAAAGAAACATCGTATGTCTCCTACTACTCTTGCTCAGTACTCGAGGGATTATATTAACTTTTTAAAATGGTTAATTGAACAGGACATCACCCATCAGAGAAAACTCTCAGATGTCCCTATTGAGAGCTTCGGGGAGTTAAGGAAGTCAGATGCCGAATCCTATATAGATTTCTTACACATAGATCGTGAGTTGTCTGACGTAACGGTAAATCGTAACATCTCATCTTTGAAATCCTTATTTAAGTACCTTTCTACACAAACGGAAGATGCCGATGGTGAATGTTACTTCTATCGGAATGTATTTGCTAAAATCGATCTCATTCGTAGTGAAGAGGATCACTCACAAAAAGCTGCAACCATTGCTAGTAAAATCTTTCAAGGAAATACAGATAAAGAATTTCTTCAGCATATGGTCGAAGAATACCCCCGACAATTAAGTCATCGCGCTTTGGCTCATCATCAGCGAAATATAGAACGAGACCTTGCCATCGTTTCGCTTTTTCTAGGTTCAGGCATCCGTGTGTCTGAACTGGTACAAATAACTCTTGATGATATCAACTTTAGACAGAATTCGTTAAATGTCCTTAGAAAAGGAAATAAAAAATCAGTTATTATGGCCACAAAAACGTCTCTAGATGATGTTAGAGAATTCTTGAAGGTCAGAAAAGAAAAATACATTGCCCTTGATAATCAAAAGTATGTTTTTGTCACAAAGTACGCAGGAAAATGTAATCCTTTATCTATAAGATCTATTCAGCATATAGTTGGAAAATATACAGAAACGTTTATTCTTAAAAGAATGTCCCCCCATAAATTTCGTCATTCGTTTGCTACAAAGCACTGGTTAGCCAATAAAGATCAGGTTTCTCTTATGCGCCAGTTGGGACATAATTCTATGGAAACAACAACAATATATACGAATATTGATATAACCGATTTAGAAAAGCAAATGGATAAGATGGATGAATACACTGATCAAAAATAATCAAAAGCCACAAATCGGATTAGTGATTACAGCCACTGATATGTACCACCATTGACATAGTTCTTACCACTGAATGACAAAGAATGTACCAGTAAATGACAGGCTGTTTACCAGTTTGCCTTCTTTTTATTAGTGAGCTGTATAAAGCAATTAACTAATGATGTTTTTGGCAGTCTGATATCGTTAATGATGTATAATTTTATATGTAGGTTAAGTTGTATATAAATTAATATATACACTTGTATTGGAAAATCCTGTTGACCTAAAGAGGAAAAGAGTTGTAGTAACAATAAAAAGAAGAAGCTAGAATTATCCGCCTCTCCTACATATTCCGTTTATTTAACTAGTTACTTCGTATTGGTCTTCACGGTGTTGGGTAGTGGTTTTACATTCACTTTTTACCTCAGCTCCCTTCAAATACATGGTATTGACCTGGAAGAAGGAGGCTATTTTTTATAGGATACAGTTTACGGCCATTGCATATAATCACATATCAACCAAAATTATTACATGATTTCTGATTAATCTTTTTTTCTCTGTTTCTTCCTTTCATTAATCTTTTTTGCTCTACTTTTCTAGTAACAATAATGCATAGCTAAGTCTCTAGTAACAAAAACCATAGGATTCATCTGTGGTTAAAAGGTTTAGTTAATGCTTTATTAGCAAGGTTTATGTCGTTCTGGAGTAATTGTTCTAAATTGTAAGATGGATAATAATTTCTTTCATACATGTAATTAAATACTTTGGCATGTGTATCAATGGCACGGTTTAATTGCTGTTTAAGAACATCTCTAACAGTAGGAGTTGCTGTTTCAGTAATTGCAATAGCATAATTCCTTACTCCTGTTTTAAAAAGGGCCAACAAATCCCCAGCATAGAAAGGGATATTATCTTTACGAAGCTCATCTTCATTTGATCTGGGGGCCAAAGGGTAAAACTCGAGAAGTTCAAGGATATTTGTACTCAAACCCTTTATAGCATGGGTGTACAATTCTTTTAAAGCAGGATCAGTAACTTCTGGGTAAGCTTTCTTTAGCTTCATTAGTCCAATAGATTGAAAAGAAGTCAATTCATGAATTTCCAATGTTTCATGCCAGGCAAGATGATCTGGTGGATGATAATTTTCCATTTTTTCTTCCTCCTTAATACTTCATACACTATTCAAGGAAGAGTATTTGGGACTTTGTCTCGAAGTTATTGGGCTTTAAAGAAACCTTTTATTGTTTAAAATCGGTAATTACTCCATCATTAGAATGACCGTTAACCCCATAGTATCTCGAAGC
The DNA here is from genome assembly GCF_051262595.1 of Salipaludibacillus sp. CF4.18. Classification (NCBI taxonomy): domain Bacteria; kingdom Bacillati; phylum Bacillota; class Bacilli; order Caryophanales; family Bacillaceae; genus Salipaludibacillus; species Salipaludibacillus sp. CF4.18. The sequence continues at coordinate 18,472 of NZ_JBIMEV010000028.1, read as the reverse complement.
CATTTTTCTGCTGTCTTCTCATCCATTTCAAATATAACTAGATCAGGTTCATCCATAATTAAGTCATTTACGTTCTTCTCATCAAATAAGTGAATAGATGAATCTAATCCGTCTGATTTTAACAAACCTCTGATACCTTCCAAAAATAAATACTGGCTACCAATGATGGATATCTTCACGCTTCATCCCTCTTCCTAAAAAAAATTCCCCCAGAAAAAAACACAAATGACACACGTGTTTTTGACTGGGGGATTCCCTATGAATATGTAATTTTAATTCTATGATACCAATGATCCGCCTATTTCTCAAGTTTCCCTTTACAATTCAAGGAAATTTTATATCATAAACTATCTTTTCATCAAATTGATTACAGCGAATGAAACGTACCATCCTTGACATAGTTTTTAATATCATACACATAATGCTTGCTTTATTCGTAATAATTCGATAAGTGCTTCCCAGGTTTTGATGAAAAGTCGTCACATTTTTACTCAAAAATTCCTCTGGCCTTAAACCGAGTTCTATTAACACATTTAAATCTGCCACATCAAAAAAAATCGTTCCATGTTCATCTACTAATAATCAGACAAACTCTCAAACTCTTTCAAATCAATATCCAAACAGACTATTAACCGACCACCTGCTAAAGTAGGTGGATTTAGACATAAAGTGTCCGCTACTTAAAGTCGTCCTTTAGACTGAAGTCTTCTTAAGGACCTTATGCTTAAGCATACTAAATAGGACTGAACTCACCCGTAGATTCTAATAATTTTTTTTATTTTGTAATTTAGTTGGTTCTTATTCACAATTTAAGAACAGCTCATCCAAAAAACTGGTTGTGCAAAAGATCAAGGTGAAACAATTCCCTTGGTAAGAGGCCCTCACCAAGGGGATCTGAGTATTAGTTAGATTCACCACTCACTGTTAAAATTTCTCGGAGAAATTACTGCCATCCTATTAACTGGGCAACAATTAGTGTAACCGCCCCAATGGTATACCAGCCAATTAACAACGGAATAACAAAACGAAGCCATTTCGTGTATGGAATTTTAGCAAGGGTTAAAAATGCCAAAAGCATTCCAACTGGATAAATAATATTACTGAATCCATCACCGAACTGGAATGCCAGAACAGCCGTTTGCCTATTAATACCAACAATATCTGCTAACCCGGCCATAATTGGCATCGTAATGACAGCTTGTCCACTTCCTGAACCGACAAGAAAATTAAACAATGCCTGAACGATCATCATCATCACAGCAGAAATATACGCTGGCACCATGCTAACAAGTTCACTTAAACCATAAATAATCGTATCAAGAATTTGTCCATCTTCTAGAACAATCGAAACGGACCTGGCCAAACCAATAACCATGATGGCGATAATGAATCTTTTGAAACCGTCATTAAAAGTTTCGGCAATGGCACTTGGCTTCATACCGTAAATAATACCTAACATAATCCCCATAAATGCATACCAACCACCGAGCTCCAAGAAATACCAGCCCTGTGAAAGAAGTCCCCAAAGCATAACAGCAAATCCGAAAACCATAAATATTACACCGATAATTTCTCTGCCTGTTAATTTATGAGACTCATCTAGACTATCATCCAAAAAGTCCGAATCATATCCATCCTCATATAAATAACTAGTAGAAGGGTCGTGTAAAACTTTACTTGCATATCTGCTCACGTACCATATTCCAAAACCAGTCACAATAATTAGAACAATCAACCTTAATTCAATACCTGAATATAAAGGGAGTTCAGATATGGACTGCGCTATCCCTACAGTTGCAGGAGCAGTTAAAGCTACCGACAACCCCGCTCCCGTACTTACTATGACAGCCGCGAAACCAGTAAATCGGTCAAATCCCATTCTCAACATCAACGGAATGAGTGCAGGAATATATACAAGTGCCATCTCCATTGCTCCCGTCACTGCTGTAAATGTCGTCATGATAATCATAAGTACAGGAATAACGAGCAATTTTTTTGTCCGAAAAATCTTCATAATAAATCGGATCACAAGAGCAAGCAATCCCGTTCTTTGAACAACTGCGAACAAACCACCAATAAAGATACCACCTAAAATCAATTCAGCAGACTTCACCATACCAAATGGTATCGAAAAAATTAAGTCAAAAAACCCAATATTTGGTGTATTTATAAATTCAAATGTCCCAGGCACGACAGCAGTTCTTCCATTCGGAAGCTCTTGTCTTTCATATGCCCCATTAGGGATTAATAATGTAAGTAAAAAGGAAAAAAGTATAAGAGAAAGCATAATAACATATACGTGCGGCATTTTAAATCCAGTTTTTCTGTTTTCTCCTGTACTGTTTGCTCCGTATGATTCAACTTTCTCCTTATGCATTGAGTCCATCTTTTTACCCCCTGAATTTTCATAGAAGCCTTGTCCTTCTAAAGAGTTAATTACAATAATTTATTAACTAGTCAAGAATTTTGAATACAGCATTCACAAAAATTTTCATCCCATGTTGAAATGCATCTTCGTCAACAGTGAATTTCGGATGATGGTGCGGATGGACAATCCCTTTTTTTTCATTACGGGCACCTACCATAAAATACGTACCGGGTGCAACATTTGAAAAATAGGAAAAACTCTCAGCGCCCATCGTCGGCCTCATATGATCTACTGCTTCTTCACCATATTGCTCTACGGCTGTTTCTTCTACTATACTTGTGATATATTCGTCGTTATTTATAGACGGAAAACCATGTACATATTCCAATGTGTATGTTGCACCATGTGCGTCAGTAATTCCTTTAACGATTTGTTCCATTAGTTGTGGTACAGTCTCTCGATACTTTGGATCAAATGACCGGACAATCCCGTTGATTTGCACACTATCAGCAATAACATTTCCAGCCCCTTCGGCAACAAAATTCCCAACCGTTAAGACCACACTATCTAGCGGATCAACTTTACGGGAAATGATTTGCTGAAGATTTGTCACTACCTGGCATGCCACCACAATACTATCCACCGCTTCATGCGGCCTCGCACCGTGACCACCCTTTCCTTTTACAGTCAGCCAGAAGCCGTCTGCGGCAGCTGTCATCGGGCCAGATATTAAACCAAATTTCCCCAAATCAAGCGTTGACACCAGATGAGCACCAATGACGTGATCGACGCCCTCCATGACACCCACTTCCACCATATCTTTCGCTCCACCTGGAAATTTCTCTTCAGCATGCTCGAATAAAAATCGAACTTCGCCATTAATCTCATCTTTTAAACCAGACAAAACTTTTGCCGTACCAAGAAGCATTGCAGTATGACCATCGTGACCACACGCGTGCATAACTCCAGGTTTTTCTGAAACAAAATCAAATGTATTTTCTTCATGAATCGGTAATGCGTCAATATCACCGCGAATAGCGATGGTTTTACCTGCTGAATTTCCAATTAATCGTCCAACGACACTCGTTTTTGTAGGACGGATTACTTCAATGTTCCCGAAGGACTGAAGCGTGTCATAGATATATTGCGACGTTTCAAATTCTTCCATAGATAATTCCGGATTACGATGGAAATGTCGTCTCCAATCAATCACTTCTTGCTCAACCTTTTCCACTTCCTGATTTACTCTTGCTGTGTCCATTAATATACCTCCCCTAAAAAGTAAATGTCTCCCGTTACAAGAACAGGATGCTACAACTATTCCAATAAAATTTATCTGCTCACTGTTTCACTATTTCTTTTTGATGAACCAATTCTCCACTTATGTAAGTCTCTTCTACCTGAACTTGACCAATATCCTCTGGTTTCATGTGAAGAATATCTTGATCTAGTACGATAAAATCTGCATGGAAGCCTGGTGCAAGTTGTCCAACATCAGGAATTCTTGTAATCTCTTGTGCTGCTCGTGTATATAGTGTAATAGCTGTCGATACATCTACTTTTTCATCTTGACCTGTATCCGTCCCGTCATAAGCTATCCGTGTAACCGCAGCTTGAATTCCAATAAATGGATTTACTGGATCCGCCCACGCTGTTGCAGGTGCATCAGAAGAGAACGCTACCTTTATTCCTGCATTTAACATGGTCTGCACAGGATATGCTTGTTTCGTTCGTATCGTTCCAAGATTTTGAAGGTAGCTCTCAATTTCTGCAAATAGAAAGATGGGTTGTGGAACAAAGGCAATACCTGTTTCAGCCGCACGTTTAATGGCTTTTTTAGTAGGCATCGCAGCATGCTCAATCCTAATAGAAGGTGCATCTTTTAACCAGCCTTTTTTGTTATAGAATGTATCAACAATTAAATCAATAGCCTGCTCTCCCATTGCGTGAACAACCAATTGTATATTGTTTTGTTTCGCCCCCTCAGCCGCAGCCAATAAATCAGTCTCAGAAGTCGTAGGGATTCCATAATTTTCTTTTCCACCTACAAATGGCGGGTTCACCCACGCAGTTTGGCCTGAAACACTCCCGTCAGAGAATACCTTCACGCCCCCAATATGAACCGCTTTTTCTCTATTCGTTTTTTGTTTACTCAAACTAGGCTGTTCCTTTATATCATCCCAATTATAGTAAAGAACTGTACGTTGCTTTAACCCTTTCTCTCTGGCTTCATTATACATATCCAAATAATCAACTGGTTCCTTCCTTGCCAAAAGATCTGTTATGGACGTAATCCCATGGACAGAAAGTTTCGGACTAAGTTCAGCAAGAGAAATTGCACTCTCCTCGATTGATTGCTCTGGTAAGATGGCATGAATTAAATCTCTCGCACTTTCTCGTAAAATACCCGTTGGTTCACCGTTTGAGTCTTTGTCAATATTACCGCCTGGTGGATCCTGAGTGTCCTTATCGATACCTGCCAATTTTAACGCTAGACTATTCACCGCAATAATATGACCGCATGTTCGGGTTACAATTACTGGAGCATCCGTGGTGGCTCGATCTAAATCAACCCTTGTTGGTGCCCTTTTCTCAGTCAATTTCCCTTCATCATACCCCCAACTTTCAATCCACTCTCCCGTACTTTGAGATTCTTGCCTTTTGCGGATTTCTAAAACTAAATCTTGAATTGAGTAAACAATTGGCGGCGTACACGCAATCTGCTTCGATGCATTAGCTAGATATAACGGATGTAAATGAGCATCTATAAAACCTGGCAGTACTCTGCGACCTTGTAGATCTATACTATGACTAACTAACTCCTCTTCTAAATCTTTCTTTTCACCAATCCCAATCCAAGTAACTCTCCCCTCTCGCACCACCATGGCGTTGGCATATGGCATCATAGGATTTGATGTGAAAATCTGTCCATTGTAAAAAATACGTGTATCTTTCATAATCTCATTCCTCCTATAACAATACCGATGTATTGTTTCTTCTTGGCTGCATTAAGTAAAAAACTAAACTTCTTTTGTGTAACAAATCCTTAAATGATGATGTTCTTCTAAACACCTTCCCATTAAAAAATTTATTCCTTAATGTTATAAAGTGCAATTTCCGTGCCAAATTAATTTTTCAGTTTATTAATCTATAAAAAAGAGGTGAAATTCCTTACTGAAAAGGGTTTTTATATACCATTTAAAAATAAAAATTTTATATTATTTCGAATATTCAGGTGTCAATTGAATAATAAAAAAAGAAAGAGGGGGAAAATTTCCCCCTCTTTCGTAAAAATATTTTTACCTTAAATGATATTTATCCATTTTATACTTTAAAGATTGTTTAGAAATACCTAAACGTCGTGCACTTTCTGCTATTTTTCCTCCTGTAGTACTTAGTATATTAATGCCTGTTAATTTATGGAGACTCATCTAGACTATCATCCAAAAAGTCCGAATCATATTCATCCTCATATATATAACTAGTAGAAGGGTCATGTAAAACTTTACTTGCATATCTGCTCACGTACCATATTCCAAAACTAGTCACAATAATTGGACCAGTCAACCTTAATTCAATACCTGAATATTATGGAAGTTCAGATATGGACTGTGCTATCCCCACAGTAGCAGGAGCCGTCAAGGCTACCGATAGACACCCCCGCTCCGTGCACTACATTTTAACAAAATGCCTTATAAGATAGGCCATTATAGCCTATCATTAATTTTCTATGAATAATTCAGGCTACATATTGTATGAAAATCCATAATTATATTTGCAAATTATGTATAAATGCTATTAGTCATTTCTACGATATGAAAGAAAAAAATAGCCCTAAAAACTCAATACTTTAAGTTTTTTAGGACTACTAATAATTTTCGAACACATCCAAATATCAAGGATCTGTGCTACCTATTATAGTTAATCTAAATTAGTTTTTTTCTTATAGTGATTCGTAAAGTAATCTGTTGTAATTTCTTTTACTTTTCCGCTTAATAAAATAACAGCAATCATATTAGGAATTACAATTAAGGCTAACAAGATATCTAATAATGACCAAATTAATATGAGGCTGCTCATAGACCCAAATAAGATAGCACCAATAAAAATGTAGCGAAAAATAACTGATGCATTGTATCCAAATAAGTATTCCGCTTGTTTTTCCCCAGCATATACAACCATTAATATTGTTGTAAAAGCGAAGAAGAAGATGGCAACAGTGATAATAATACCAGCTAAGTCACTACCAAATACGGATGACATGGCTGCGGCTGTCATACCAGCCGCTTCATTTACTTCTATTACTTGCCAAACATCAGTCGTTAGAATGACTAGTGCAGTTATTGTAGAAATAATGATTGTGTCAACAAATACTTCAAAAACTCCCCAAAATCCTTGTTTTGCAGGATGTTTTATTTTAGCTCCTGCATGAAAGATGGCCGCACTACCCATACCAGCTTCATTAGAATATAATCCTCTTGCTACCCCGTTACGAATTGCCGCAGCAATTGCAGCTCCAGCAAAACCACCAGCAGCAGAGATCGGTGTAAACGCATATTTAAAGATTAATGCAAAAGCCTCTGGAATTACAGTGATATTAACAATAAGAACGATTAGTGAAGCTACAATATAAAGTACTACCATGATTGGAATTACCTTTTCAGCAAAGTTTCCTATCGATTTAAGTCCACCAAACATAACCAAAGCAATTAGTACACTTACAACTATTCCTGTAATAATGCCTGGGACTTCGAAAGAACCACTGATTGCCCCTGCAAGAGAGTTAGCTTGAGCAGAGGTACTTCCAAATACAACCAAGAGTTGGACACAAGCAAAAAGTATCGCCATCCATTTCCAGCCAAGACCTTTGTCAATGTAATACATTGGCCCCCCAACGTATTCCCCTCTTTTATTTTTGGTTCGATACATCATACCTAAAACAACTTCGGAGTATTTTGTTGCCATTCCTATCAAAGCTACCATCCACATCCAAAAAATTGCACCTGGTCCACCTAAAGCAATCGCAACTGGAACCCCCACAATATTTGCTGCGCCAACTGTTGAGGCAAGTGATCCTGCCAGAGCCTGGAATGCAGTGATCGTTCCTTCTCCTTCTGATTTTTTAAACATCTTTCCAAATGTTGATTTCATAATATGTGGGAAGTAACGGAATTGAAAGAACCCTAGTTTAAAGGTTAAAAAGATACCACCACCAACCAGTAATATCATTAAAGGTACCGATGATAATTTAGTAATATTTCCTACTATTTCCATAAATGTATCCATATGAACATTCTCCTTCTATTTTATTGTTAACCAACCATTCACAATATTATATTAAGATTTTACTTGCTCATTTTGATAAACCAATTCCCCACCAATATACGTCTCGTCCACTTGAACCTGGACAATTTCAATTGAATCCATTTGTAGAATATCTTGATCAAGTACGACGAAGTCTGCATAGTAGCCTGGTTTAAGTTGTCCAATATTCGGTATTCTTGTTATTTCTTGAGCTACACGGGTGTGAAGCTCAATGGCAGTGGTTATATCAATCCGTTCGTCCTGCCCTGTGTCCGTTCCGTCATACGCTATTCGATTCACTGCTAAATGTAATCCAACATATGGATTTATGGGGTCAACCAATGCAGTTGCAGGTGCATCAGATGAGATAGCGACCTTGAGACCAGCTTCTAGCATTGTTTTAATTGGGTATGCTTTCTTTGTTCTCTCTACACCGAGGTTTTTTAAATAGCTTTCAATTTCAGCATATAGGAAGATTGGTTGTGGAACAAAAGCAATCCCCGCCTCAGCTGATCGTTTAAGTGTTTGTTCGGAGGGTAAAGTTGCATGTTCTATGCGAATCGATGGCCCATCTTCTATCCAAGGTTTATGCTGATAAAGTGTATCTACAACGAAATCAATCGCTTGATCCCCCATAGCATGTACGATCAATTGGACACTATTTTCCTTTGCAGATTCCACAGCTGTTAGTAATTCATCTTCAAAACAGGTTTGAATTCCATAATCGTCATTTCCTCCTACAAATGGTTCCTTTACCCATGCGGTGTGGCCAGAAACACTACCATCAGCGATTAGTTTAATCCCACCAATATGGTTCTGATTTTCTCTGTTCTTCTGTTCTTCTGTAAAGGTAGGTGCATCAGTTATATCCTCCCAGATATAATACAAAGCAGTACGGTGTTTATAACCTTTCTCTTTTGCTTTATCATACATTGTTAAATAATCTAAGGGTTGTGTTCTAGCATAAAGTTCTGTAACAGCCGTTATTCCATAAGAAAATAATTTAGGACTTAACTCGACAAGTAAATCTGCAGATTCTTCTAATTCCTTCTTTGGTATTTTGCTTAATACTAAATTTCGCGCAGTTTCTTGCAGAATACCAGTTGGTTCCCCATTTTCATCTTTATCAATTTTCCCACCTTTTGGATCTGGCGTGTCTTTTGTAATTCCCGCAATTTCTAATGCCTTGCTATTTACTGAAATAATATGTCCACATGTTCGGGTTGCAACAACAGGAACCTCTGTCGAAGCTTCGTCTAAATCATTACGCAGTGGTGCTCTTTTTTCTGCTAATTTCCCTTCATCATATCCCCAGGATTCTATCCATTCATCTTTTTCTTGAGAGGCAATACGTTCTCGAATCTTATCTATAAATTCCTTTATTGAATTCACAACTGGAGGTAAACATGGTACTTGCTTTGTCACCATTGCAGTAAAATACGGATGCATATGGGCGTCAATCAATCCGGGGATTACTCTTTTCCCATGGAGGTCTACAACTGATTTTCCTTCTGTATCCAATTCAGATTGATCACCAATCCATACAATTTTCCCCTGAGAAACGGCCATTGCATTTGCATAGGGCTGTTCCGGATTAGATGTGAAAATTCCCCCATTAAAGAAAGCGCATTCATATAATTCATTCATACTAATTACCCCTTCCTATTAATAATTCAGTAATATATTTCACCTCTACTTTAGTACTAGCAAATATCATACCAATTTTTGAATAGTATTAAATATTTACACTTAAACACTAATCTAAAAGCTTTCATTTACTATTTTCTTAGCTTAATACTCTTCTATAATACCCGGCAATGATTTGATAGAGCTTTTGACGAAGCAAGTTCATATTTGAATGAACATAGTGAAGTCTGTCGTCATTATTTTTAAAATACACTACCTTTTAACAAAATACCTTATGAGATAGGCGATTGTAGCCTATCATTAATTTTCTATAAATAATTCAGGCAAGTAGGGTAATGGGTATAGGTCTAAAGATTGTAGGGAAAAAGCTCTTGCCCTTCAGCACTTTATAGTTATACCTCCATGGGGGGCGGGAACTTGTTGATATACCACTCTCATAAAAGTTAGTTTAATAACCTTACTGTATTTAGTGAAGTTGGAAACTTAAACTTTAGTAACAACTTCACTTAACACTAATTCGTCTCTACACATGCATGATGCAAAAATCTCTCTATTCGATTTAGCGCTTCTTCTAACTGCTCTATTGAAGCGGCATATGAAATCCTAAAAAATCCTTCTCCAAAAGATGAAAATGAATCCCCAGGTACAACAGCCACTCTCCCCTCTTTAAGAAGCCTCATCGTGAAAGTAAACGAATCTTTAAAAGCAGCTGGAACCTTTGGGAATATATAAAAAGAAGCTTCAGGTTTTTCTGTTTCTAAACCCATTTCTATTAAGCGGTTATATACGAGATCACGCCTTTTCTTATATTCAACATTCATCGGCTCTGCATCACTACGTCCGTACTTCAATGCTTGAATGGCAGCGTATTGACTCGTGATTGGTGCACAGACAACTGTAAATAAATGGATTTTTTCCAATTGCTTCGTTAAAAAGGCCGGGGCCAGTGTATACCCAATTCTCCAACCAGTCATCGAATGGGATTTGGATAAGCCGTTGATGACAACCGTTTTATCTCGCATTCCTTCCATTGAAGCAAAAGAAACATGCTTATGATTATACGTATTCTCACTATAAATCTCATCACTAATGACATATAAATCCTGTGTCTGAATCCAATCAGTCAATACTTTTATTTCTTCTCCCGTTAAAGTCACTCCAGTAGGATTGGATGGATAATTAAACACAATCGCTTTTGTTTTGTTTGTAACAGCTATTTTCAATTGATCTAGCGAAGGCTTAAAATGATTAGATGAAGTATCTATTAAAACAGGTGTAGCGCCATTTAATTTAATCAACGGCATATATCCTGAATAAACAGGGGCAAATAAAATGACTTCATCTCCCTCTTCAAGAATCGTTCTAAATGTAATATCAAGAGCTTCACTAGCACCAATCGTAACAGTAATCTCATCCTCAGCTCGATAAAACAAGTTATAGCGATCTTCAAAATAAGATTGAATCTCTTGGCGGAGTGACAACAATCCAGAATTAACAGAGTAGCCATTCTCATTGGCCATGATGGATGAAACCGCAGCGTCCTTAATATGTTCTGGTGTAGAAAAGTCTGGCTGACCTACTGTTAGGTTAATCGCATCAGGATAATAGATTAACTGATTGTATACCTTTCGAATTCCAGATGATTCTATATTCAAAACACGCGAATTTAGTGAACGTCCCATATCTATATCAACCTCTCGTGTGAAAATTTGTTATTAAAAATAGAATGCTAGTTAAATAAAGGCAGTCTATATCCTACTACACTACTCTTAAACGAATTTATTGCATTAGACCTGGCAACCATGTTGATAATATTGGAACAAAGGTGATGACAAGCAAGCAAATAATCAACGATAACAAAAAGGGCATGATTCCCCTCGTAATCTTTTCTACTTTAATTCCACTTACACTCGAGGCGACATATAGGTTTGCACCAAGCGGAGGAGTAATAAAGCCAATCGCTAAATTTGCGACCATAATGACGCCAAAATGCATAGGATCTATTCCGACTGCTGTAACAATAGGTAGTAAAATAGGTGTTAATACAACCAAGGCAGATATTGTATCGAAGAACATCCCGACAATGAGCAATAAAACGTTTATTATTAATAAAATCACGATCGGGCTGTTAGATAATCCCATAATAAATGAAGCAATCGTACCCGGGATTTGTTCAACTATCATAATATAAGACATTGTAATCGAGAAACTTATAATGATCATCGTGATCGTGTTTATAATAACCGTTTGTTTGAAACAATCGTATAAATCGGTTAAAGACAATTCTTTATGTACAAATAACCCTATAATCAATGAGTAAACAACTGCAACAACTGCGGCTTCAGTTGGAGAGAAAACTCCCCCGTAAATTCCACCTAAGATAATAACTGGAATAAGCAATGCCCATTTTGCATCATAGAGAGCTTTTAACACTTCTTTAAAAGTTAAATTAATCACTTTCTCAGGTTTATAATCTTTTTTCTTAGCGATAAAATAAGAAACAACCATTAATCCTATCCCTAAAATCACCCCTGGAATGATGCCCGCTAGAAACATCCCTCCAACCGATACGCCTCCGATAACACCGTAGATGACAAATGGGATACTTGGTGGAATAAGAACTCCAATGGAACCTGCCGCAGCCGTAAGAGCTCCTGCAAATCCCTCATTATATCCTTTTTCACGCATAGTAGGTATCATAAAAGAACCAATTGCTGCGACTGTCGCTGGACCAGATCCTGAAATAGCTGCAAAAAACATACAGGCTAAAACGGTCACCATCGCTAGTCCACCAACCATCCACCCTACTAGAATCGTAGCTAGATTCAGTAGCCGCTGAGATACCCCAGCCTTTCCCATTAATAAACCAGCTAGCATAAAGAATGGAATCGCTAATAGAGGAAAGGAATCTAGTGCGCTAAATGCTTTTTGAGCGATAATCGTTAATGGCAACGTTGTCGTGAAATACATCGTCAACAGGGTAGCCGCTCCAATTGATGCAACAATCGGTATCCCCAATAGAAGGAACAAAAATAATGAAGCAAAAAGAATTGTGACCGTCAAATTGATCGCCTCCCTTAACTTGGTTCAGGTTTAGATGGCCTCCATAAGAGCCACAGTTGTTCTATTAATCGAAGCACCATTCCAATACTACCAAGAGGAATAGCTAAAAAGACAATCCACATTGGTACCTGCATAGCTGGTGTTACTTGACCAAAATTGATACTCCCAAGTACAATTTGGCTTCCTGTAACCGCAAGGAATACAGCAAGAACAAACCAGACAATAACCGAAACCGTTTCTATTATTTTTTGCTGAAAGGAATTGAGTAAATTGACAAATGCTTCAATTCGTAGATGACGTCTAAGTTTTATCGCATAACTTGCTCCTATCCAAACTTGCCAAATGTGGATATACCTGGCAAGCTCTTCTGTCCAGCTCGGAGAAGTTTGAAAAACATAACGCCCAACTACTTGACCAAAAATTAGGATGACCATTACGATCAAGGTTAGTATTAAGAGAAATTCTTCTAGGTACAAAACTTTTTTCTTCATTATAGTTTGATTTCTCCTTTCTTAGGGGGGGAGCGAGCTCGTATCACTGTCAATAGATTCATAGAGTGACCATGGGGTGAGGTATACTTGTTCACAAACAATCTTTATTGAATCGAGTGGTGAAATTTATAAGTGAATCCCGCATACCTTTTCTTCACTTGGTTGGATGCGGACTCGACTACTTTCCTCTTTATTCGTTAGCTTCAAGTGCTTTATTTATTAAGTCTTCTCCAATTTCAGGTGTATACTTTTCATAAACAGACTCTGCCTTTTCTCTAAATAAATCCTTTTGTTCTTCCGTTAACTCATTCACTTTGATCCCTGTCTCTTTGAGCTTCTTGAAATATTCCGTCTCTTCTTCAGCTGCGAGCTTACGGTGTTCTATTTTTAAATTTTGGGCTTCTTCCATTATGATCGTTTGAAAGTCTTCTGGCATACTGTTAAAAAGGTCATTATTCATGAGCATGAGACCAGGTGCATAAACGTGACCACTTAACGTTAGATAATCTTGAACTTCATAAAACTTACTGAAGTAAATTAAAGCAATCGGATTTTCCATTGCATCATATGTTCCTTGCTGTAGTGCCGTATAAAGCTCCCCATACGCAAAAGGTGATGCATTAGCTCCAAAATCATTAAATGTACTTGTATGAAGAGGGTTCTCGAGAGTACGGAATTTTAGACCTTTTAAATCATCAGGACTCTCAATCGGGCCTTTGTTATTTGTCATATGGCGAAAACCATTTTCTGCAAAAGCAAGTCCTTTGATCGAGTTGCTTTCAAGGTCTTCTAATAATAATTGGCCAAGCTCTCCATCTATAGCTTTATGAGCTGCTTCACGATCCTTAAATAAAAACGGAAGATCAAAAACCATAAACTTACTGTTAAATGAAGCAACAGGAGCAGCCGCTACAAGCGTCATTTCAAGGTTCCCCAATTGAACAGCTTCTATTGCTTCACGATCCGAACCATAGAGCTGACCGTTAGGATATAACTCTATTTCAATTTGACCGTCCGTTCTTTCCTCAACATTCTTCTTAAATAACTCTGCAGCGACATGACCAGATGCCTCTTCCTGTATGACATGAGAAACGTTTAACTTATACTTTTTATCCCCATCTCCTGAACCCGAACTATTGGACTCTGACACCGAGTCACCACCAGAAGGTCTCCCACAGGCACTGATCACTAAAACGATTAACAACATCATGACTCCTAAGTATTTTTTCATCTAAAATTCCCCCTTCTTTCTGCTTGTTATTTATTTGTTACTCAATAAAGAATATTCTAAGACTTACACTTTCTTTGAAAAAACATTCCCTGCCTGAAATGTTTTCATTGCAATGTAGCCTTACCCCTAATGTGCTTCAAATGAATACTAGTTTGTGGCTTATTGTATTATTTCAACACACTATCCCTTCTCATAAGCCAACTCTCCCCCTAAATACGTATGCACTACTTCAGTTTGATCAATATGTTCCGGATTCATTTCTAAGATATCTTAATCAAGAACAATAAAGTCAGCGTGATATTGAGGAGCTAACTGTCCAATACCTGGAATTCAAGTCATTGCTTGAGCTGAGAGCTGATCGAGTATAAAGTGAAATAGCAGTACCGACATCAGTCCTGACCAGTATCTGTCCCATCATGGGCAATACGTGTCACAGCTGCCTTTATCCCAACAAATGGATTAACCAGATCACTGGAGCCATCCGTGGTGGCTCGATCTAAATCTACCCTTGTTGGTGCCCTTTTCTCAGTCATTTCTCTTCATCATACCCCCAACCTTCAATCTACTCTTCCGTACTTTGAGATTCTTGCCTTTTGCGGATTTCTAAAACTAAATCTTGAATTGAGTAAACAATTGGCGGCGTACACGCAATCTGCTTCGATGCATTAGCTAGATATAACGGATGTAAATGAGCATCTATAAAACCTGGCAGTACTCTGCGACCTTGTAAATCTATACTATGACTAACTAACTCCTCTTCTAAATCTTTCTTTTCACCAATCCCAATCCAAGTAACTCTTCCCTCTAGCACCACCATGGCGTTGGCGTATGGCATCTAAAAAATACGTGTATCTTTCATAATCTCATTCCTCCTATAACAATACCGATGTATTGTTTCTTCTTGGCTGCATTAAAACTAAACTGCTTTTGTGTAAAATCCTTAAATGATGATGTTCTTCTAAACACCTTCCCTTTAAAAAATTTATTCCTTAATGTTATAAATTGCAATTTCCGTGCCAAAATTTAGTATAAATTAAATTTTCAGTTTATTAACCTATAAAAAAGAGGGAATTCCTTACTTCAAAGAGTTTATATATTTTTTATTTTTAAAAAATTATTTCGAATATTCAGGGTCAATTGGACCATATAAAAGAGAAGGAGGGGGAAATTTTCCCCCTCCTTCGTAAAAATATTTTTACCTTAAATGATATTTATCCATTTTATACTTTAAAGATTGTTTAGAAATACCTAAACGTCGTGCACTTTCTGCTATTTTTCCTCCTGTACTTAGTATATTAACGATAATCTCTTTTTCGTATCCATCTACCGCGTCTTTCAAAGAATTTATGTTGACATTCTTCCGCTGAACTGTCGTCTTCCCAGTAAATTCTACGATCCTTCTAGGGACATCATTGATTGTGATTTGATTTGACGAAACATGATTATAAGCCATTTCAATCGCATTTTTCAGTTCTCTAACGTTCCCTGGCCAATGATATCTTTTAAAACTATCTAAAACCTCCCGATCGATATTCGCAATGACTATATTCATATTATTGTTATAAAAATTTATAAAACTCTCAACAAGTACCTCAATATCTTCCATTCGCTCGGTTAAGTTTGGTAAGTCAATCTGTACAACACCAAGTCTATAAAATAAGTCTTCTCTTAGTCTTTTATCATCGAGCAAGGTATTAGGCTCTTCATTGGTTGCCGAAATGATTCTTATGTCTAGACTGAGACTTTCCTTGCCACCTATTCTTCTGATTGCCTTCTCCTCAATAACTTTCAAAAGTTTTGCTTGAAGATAAATATCTAAGGAATTAATCTCATCTAGAAATAACGTTCCTCCATTTGCTTGTTCAAATAAACCTGGCATATCTTCCGAACCAGTAAAGCTCCCCTTCATCGTTCCAAACAACGTACTTTCCATTAAGCTGGCAGGAATTGCACTGCAATTTAACGAAATAAATGGCTTTGCATATCTGTCACTCAAATTATGTATTGCCTGAGCTACAACTTCTTTTCCAGTCCCGGTTCGCCCATTAATTAAAACCGTTGAATTCGTTTTAGCAATATTGTTAATCTTTTTTTTAATCGCTTCCATCGTTTCGTTGACGGTTATGATATCGTCTATTGTAAAAATCGTATTGTTTTTTCTAAATAATTTATGTCCTGCAAGTTTATCTAAGGATTGAATGTTTTCTTTTGCAAATAGGCGACTCGAAAATTCGATCGCTCCAACAATCTTATCGTTTTCTTTAATCGGGTATGTGGAACTTTGAGAAATAATCTTATTTCCATCATTCGTAAGCATGTCTTGCCTGACATTGCATTGAGCAGTTCCAGTCGCCAAGACATTCATCACTGTACTATTTTCATCAGTAAAGTGTTTATAAAATGCCTTCACATTTTTCCCTAAAAACTCTTCAGGTCTTATACCGAGTTCTTTTAACACGTTTAAATCCCCTACATCATAAAAGATAATTATTCCATTTTTATCTGCTACTAAGATATGATCAAAATCAGCTAGGTTTTCAAATTTTTTCAAATCAAAATCAATATTCAACATGACCCACTCCTATCCAAAATCAGAATACCATACTTTAACGATCGCATCACCTAATCATTTTGGAACATTAATGTATTACGGATGAGGAATTTCAAGTTCACAAAAAAATAGAAACTATATCCCACTGGTATAGTTTCTATTTAATCATTTATAAATACACTCATGAAATGAACCACTGGACGATCGTGCCTGTTTTCGCAAACTTTATTGTTTTTGTTGAAAGCCTCGGAGAAGCGAAGGGTGGCGGCTCCAGTGGGAAAACCAACAACCGGTCTTTCTGCGACGAGCAAACGAAGTGACGGAAGATTAGCTGAAAACCCCGCAGGAAGGTGTTACCCGGCGGCAAAGAAAAGACAGCTAAACCGACTGATAGGAAGATTTTGCTGATGTTGCACTTGTGCTTGTGGTGAAAGCGTCCGCCTGTAGTAAATTCAAGTGCCCTCATATCCATTTATAAGAAAACCCTCTTAGAAAACACCCTTTTATAAAACGATCCTAGTACATTTCTGAAACGGTTTTAGCTTGCATATGAAGGGCTAAATAATCTGGTCCGCCGGCTTTCGAATCTGTACCTGACATTTTGAATCCACCAAACGGATGATACCCTACGATTGCCCCAGTACAATTTCGATTGAAATAAAGGTTTCCTACATGAAAGTCTTGTTTTGCCTGTTCAATATGAGCACGATTCTTTGTAATGACTGCCCCAGTAAGACCATATTCTGTATTATTCGCAATTTCAATCGCATGATTAAAGTCTGTTGCTTTACTTAATGCAACAACTGGACCAAATATTTCTTCCTGCATAATCTTAGCCTTAGGATCTACATCTGCAAAGACAGTCGGCTGAATAAAAAAGCCTTTAGAACTATCTCCTTCTCCTCCTGCCAAGAGACGACCTTCCTCTTTGCCAGTGTCAATATAGCTCATGATTTTATTATAAGCTTTTTCATCTACGACAGGTCCCATATACATTTCCCTAGAATTTGGCTCCCCCACAGTTAGTTCCTTGGTTAACGTGACAACTTTGTCTAACACCTCATCATAAACATCTTGGTGAATGACGGCACGGGATCCTGCTGAACATTTTTGTCCAGAAAACCCGAAGGCAGATGCGACAATCGAATCTGCAGCTAGATCTAAATCTGCCTCGCTATCAACAACAACAGTATCTTTTCCACCCATTTCAACGATGACCCGTTTCAAATGATTCTGACCTTCTTGAACAATCGCTGCTCGTTCATATAAGCGGACACCGACATCACGAGATCCTGTAAATGTAATTAAGCTAGTTTTCGGATGGTCAACTAAGTAATCGCCTACTTCTGCCCCACTTCCTGGAATGAAGTTTACAACACCTTTTGGAAGACCTGCCTCTTCGAGAATTTCTACAAACTTGTAGGCAACCACAGGTGTTGTACTTGCAGGTTTTAATAGCACTGTATTTCCTGTTACGACCGGTGCTATAGTAGTTCCAGCCATAATCGCTAAGGCGAAATTCCACGGTGAGATGGTCACACAAACACCAGTTGGCGTATAAATATATCGATTTTGTTCGCCGACACGACTAGTAATCTCCTTGCCGTTTTTTAACTCAATCATTTGGCGTGCATAATATTCGAGAAAATCAATCGCTTCAGCCGTATCTGCATCGGCATCTTTCCAAGGCTTTCCTGCTTCTTTTACGAGCCATGCTGAAAATTCATGCTTTCGACGACGAATAATGGCGGCCGCACGAACAAGGATGTTCGCTCTTTCTTCTGCATTGACATTTCTCCAAGTTTGAAATGTCTGAT
>NZ_JBIMEV010000027.1:0-60126 GCF_051262595.1 Salipaludibacillus sp. CF4.18 | reverse complement strand
CATTTCTTACATTAAACAATATGAAATGTGGGTGGAAATGTAGCTTTAGTTTATTTTATTTTCTCATAGAAAATTTATTCATCCGCATAAAAGTGTATAGGGTTTATTGGTGGAAGCCTATTTGCACTTTAATTTTACTAAATCTCTATTTTTATGTTAGTGATTTCTATAATAAAGCGCTTACAGATAAAAGAAAGTGGGCATTATCAATCACACATTATTTATCGATTAATGTAATAGCAGTTACCTTAATGTCTGCTTTACTACATCACTTTAGATTTGGTAAAGGATACCACCATTCTTGGAAAGAACATTTTGTTATAGCACCTATTTGCAGTTCCCTTTTCTCCTATATTGCTATGAAGAATGCTTCAAAACCAGGAATATTTAATCGTTTTTCAATGTTTATTTATACTGTGGTTATGGAAATATCCTTAATTTGTCTTGGGGTTTTAAAAATAAACTTCGACCGAATGTTTAAAATTATCCCTTTTTACATCTTCATGATATTTATCTCACGTTATCTCTATTTGATTATTTATCAAGAACAAAAAGCAACCAAATAATTTAAGTATTTAATATGAGGCAGGGGAAGGTTCTCTGCTTCATTTTTGTTGTTATTTTGAAGACATTAATCAAGTTTTAGACATACTGTAAAATATTGAAAATAGATATTGTCAATGTTAAAAGTTCCGTATATAATAAGTGATATAGGAATGTATGTTCGATTAAAATGGAGGGTGCATGGCTATTGACCATGATCGTTTATTTAAGGAGTTATTATCCACTTATTTTGAAGAGTTTATGATTGCATTTTTTCCTGAGGCTTATGAAGAGATTGATTTCAATGACGTGACGTTTCTTTCGGAAGAAATTTACACCGATGTGACGGCAGGGAAAAAATACCGGATTGACCTTTTAGCAGAGACGAGGCTGAAAGGAGAAGAAGCCTTGATTATCGTTCATATGGAACCTCAAAGTTATGTGCGAAAGAAATTTAATGAACGCATGTTTATTTATTTCAGCCGATTGTATGAAAAATATCGATGCAAGATCCTCCCCATTGCCATATTTAGTAACGATATGATCCGTGATGAAACTGCCTCCTTTCAGCTAAGCTTTCCGTTTGCTAATATCCTAGACTTTCAATTTTTAAAACTAGAACTAAAAAAACAAAATTGGCGTGATTATATTCGTACGCCAAACCCTGTCGCTGCTGCATTGCTGTCCAAAATGGGCTATACTAAAGATGAACGAGTTGAAGTAAAAAAAGAGTTTTTACGTATGATTGTAAAAATGAATATAGATATGGCAAGACAAACGCTAATTACCGGTTTTTTCGAAACATATATCAAACTGACGCCCTCAGAAGAAGAACAATTAATGAGTGAGGTGAAACAAATGGACAAGAAGGAAGGAGAGAAAGTCATGGAAGTGATGGTTTCTTATGAGCGGAAAGGTATGGAAAAAGGCGTAGAAAAAGAAAAAACGTCAATAGCAAAGAATATGCTAAAAAAAGAAATGGAAGTAGATCTTATTGTTGAATTGACGGGACTTAATAAAGAGGAAGTATTGAAGTTGAAAGAGGAGATGGATTGAGGCAGGGGACGGTTCTCTGCTTCATTTTTGTTGTTAGGAAGTGATCAATCGTGATTTTGTCATACAGTAAACTCTCGAAAATTCGTTTTTTAGGTTGTAGGTTTCTTAAATAATAAATAATTTAAGAGTGTATGTTCGGTTATAAGGTGATTATCACACACAAGAATGTACCATCTTTGCCTTGTATTTTACCAGTGTCATTTCGTGTACAAACGTGCTTAAATCAATAAAAATTAGTAGTCCAATTGATCAGATTGTCAGATTTGTTTGTTAAGAGGTTTGTCATTTTATGTGTTGAACTCTTTAACCGAATCCCGTTAGATTTATATATTCAGCGCTCAAAATTACTTTTATATTAATTTATATATTCCAAATACAACAGACTCTACGATTTATTTCTAATTTTATCTATTTTCCTCTTTGTATTTCTAATCTTTTCTTCACGTTTTTCTTTCT
This sequence comes from Salipaludibacillus sp. CF4.18, assembly GCF_051262595.1. NCBI lineage: Bacteria > Bacillati > Bacillota > Bacilli > Caryophanales > Bacillaceae > Salipaludibacillus > Salipaludibacillus sp. CF4.18. The sequence goes on along the minus strand of NZ_JBIMEV010000027.1, from coordinate 58,071 downwards.
TCCTCTTTAATACCTCTTCCATAGACGGTTGTGGCACAGATTTTGGCCACTTCCTTAGATCAATTATCTTTTTCATGCATTTATCCTTCTTTCGCATTAAATTAATTGCAGCTTTGGCCTCAGCGATTCGTCGCTCTCTTTGCTGTTTTCGTTCCGTATTTATTTGGCGTTGGGATTTAAGCACAAGTTCCTTTACTACTGGCAAATAACATTAGAATACACGTATCATCAGATCTAACTATATCTGCATATAAGAGATAGACCTATAAAAAATTAATCAGTTTAGTAATATGAACCAGCGTAACCGTTACATACTTATTTAAGGCATAGTAATATATCAACATATATGAAGTTCTAATAAAATGGAGATTTACATAAATATACTTCGACATATATTCCAATATTCCTACCATAAAAAGACAGAGGTATTGAAATAATGAAAGATGCTCCAAATATTTATACGGATAATACATTAGACTGGATTAACTATTTAGTGCGATCACTAACCCAAACTGCTTAGTATGGTGAATCTTAGAGTTTACGATCGAAAAAGTACTTGAGAAAAAACAAGAACACTTGTTCTTTACCTTTAAAAGTGTTAGAATATTCATGTAATTAAATAAAAATGAAAGAGGTGAATATTTGATATGGCAGTTAAACATGTCCCAACCAATATTATTCATAGTGGCGTTAAGGGTGGAACGACAGGATGTGGCTCTAATACTCGTGAACATAGTAGCCACTGGGTTGAAAGTCATTCTAAAATCGATTGTGACAAAAATGGATGCAAAAATTAAAATTAAGCAATTTAGAACGGAGTGCTTGCAACCAAAGTTCTCCGTTCTTACTCTTAGGTAATTATAAAGTATTTAATAATAATAGACTGAAAAAAAACTAATATATAACAGATAGATCCTCACTGCTTCTCCAATTTAAATCTAAGAGAAATTACTATAAAATCATTGCAAAGGGGAATTTTTCATGTAATAGTGCCAGGTAGAGGATAGCTTTAATAGTGTAAGGAAATTTGAGCTATCAAATAGAAAATAGAAATATTATGATGAGATAAGGCCAAGTACAACAATAGTAACCTAACTAAATACATTAATGGATATATAACCCAAGTACTTTTATTCAGTTTGTTGGTACTACATATTTGTCTAGTTTTCTTCGTTTTATTTTAGAAAAAAGAGGAGCAAAACGATGGTTAAATCAAGGTTCTTTCAAGTGATTTTAAGATTGTTAGACTGGGCTGATAAAAGGAAGAAAGAGCTTCACTTTCTTTCAATGACTTTTTTTATCGTTTTCGCAGCTATGATGGGTGGGAATGTATACTATAAATATAGCAAAAACCCTATGTTTGAAAATCCAAGTACCATAGTTGAGCATTTAGCTATCCCTATATTTATTAGCTTGTTTACAATAGCGTTAGTGTTGTTTTTTGGGATGTTTTTCACATCCTTTGTTATGATGGCCCCTTTTAAAAAATTAAAGCTTTTCAAAATGGAATTAGAATTTGATGATAAATATGCAAAAGAAATAATGATAGCAAATCAATTTACATTTATCTCAACAATGTTGCAAAATAATTCTCAAACTATAAAGGAAATGATAAGTGAAAATTCAACTGAGTTAAACGATGTAGTTGAAAAGTTATCGTTAAATTATAAAAGGTTTGTTAATGAATATAACAGTGGAGCCTGTCTTGAAATTGATGTTTGTAAGGAAGAAGATGTGGTTGCAAAACAAGAACAAAAATTATTAGAGGAAATTAAAAGGTCATCATATATCAGTAATGCTTATGTTAATCGTATTTTGAGTGGGAATAATTTAATGGTAGGATTAGTTGAGGTTTCTAAAGAATTAGATAATGTTGTCATTATTACAAGAAGCAATTATGACTATCCCTTTGATCATTATGACAACGAATCATTAGCTAGTGTAATAGAATACTCCATTATTGATGATAAATATGATAACTTTTTTGCCGGAAGACACAGATGAAAGTACGGATGACAGTGGAAATGAGAAGGAATGATGGTATGAAAATATCATCGCATATGATAAAATATCAATTAAAGGAGGCGGTTTTGATGTGTGCACCTTCAAGAGACAAGGAAAAAAAGGTATACACAAAGGATCAAAAAGCCGTTTTAAATAAGTACGGAAAAATACAAAAAGGTGACAATGATAAAAAAAGTACATCAGCAGATTTCTTTAGGAATTTAGATAAAAGAATAAAAGAAGCAAACCGCTAGTAACCTTGCTTGCGGTTCTTTTTATTTTGCGAAAAGGATCTATCTATTGGATTATTAAAAGGAATGACAAAAATTTCTCCGGTTTGAATATTTATGCCTTGTAATGGTCTAGAAGGTTTCATTGATTTATTTGAAGAATATTTGTTTAGTAAATGCTTTAATACTTCATTATTACTCACTTAGTTCACTCCTTTCATCATATATTATGAATAATGTGTAAAACATATTCTTTTATTAAATAGTTAATGTGAGGCAGGGGACGGTTCTCTGCTTCATTTTGTTGTGACTTTGAAGCCATTAATCAAGTTTTTGACATACTGTAAAATATTGAAAATTGTATTGTGGATGTTAAAAGTTCCGTATATAATAAATGATATAGGAATGTATGTTCGATCAAAAGAGTAGGGTGCCAGTGGCAAACTCTACACCGATGTGACGGCAGGGAAAAAATACCGGATTGCCCCTACGATACGTGGTAGAACAGCTACCTTCTAAATAATCTTTTCCTTTTGCCAAATTCGTAGACTTTCCATTTTTAAAACTAAAAAAATTTGGCATGACTTTATCCGTACACCGAACTCTGTAGTCGCTGCATTGCTGTTGAAAATGGGCTAGAAGTAAATTTTATAGTTGAGATGAGAGGATTTAGGAAAGAAATATAACAGCCATAATTTTATATATAGATGACTTATCTTAAAATTATTCTCAAGAACCTAGTGACTCAAAGTGGACCATTTAACAAAAAGTGAGGTGAAAAAAGATGGGGTATAATCATTCATGGATGTTAAAAACACCATTTACAAAAGGATTTATTGAAGATGTAAAAGAATGCATAGAAGATTATCATGATATACTGGTAAATGTTAATATGTCAGAACAAGAAATAAAGTTTGATGGCTTAGGTGAGGCGGGGTTTGAAACATTTTGGTTTAGGCGAACTGTTGGTGGCTGGTGTAAAACCGATCAAAGAGCATATGATGAACCAATTTGTATGATATTGCTATTAGCAATACATCATTTTGGGGATGACTTTACGCTTGGTTCTTCAGGGTTATCCCAGATTACAAAAGACATGTTTCAACAATATCGGTTAAATGACTATTGGCCAGAAGCTTTAGAAAAAGTGAAAGATCAATTTGGATATAGCTTTAAAATAGTACAGGATGATACTCATCAACAAGATACCTGGTATTATGTTAGTTTAATATCCGGAAACTAGATAAGCTTTTTCCATCTACGAACAATAATAGAACCCGAGAAGTCAGTAATTCGAGTCATAAACGAAAGCCTGTAGAGGTGTAAACTTTCTAGGCTTTTTTCTCTTTAATGCCTTATATTTCGCTTCTAATAAAGTAATAAGGTTTACTTTAGTAAAATAAGGTATATTATATTTGTTGAATAGATTATCTTTAAAGAAAAGAAAAGTAGGTGAACAAAGTGGGGAAATATCAATTGGATTCCAAAAGTAAGGTAGCAGTGACAAAGTTTCAAGAAAAACAGAAGCCTGCCAAATTTGATAAGAAGCAGCAACTTGAAAAAATACGTGCTGAGTATTTGAAAAAGAAGCAAAAACAAACAGAGAAATAATATGAATGAAAACATAGGAAGCCCAAAACCTTCCTATGTTTTTCTTATTCGAAATTATTTTTTTGGTGTCAGTGCTTATCATATGATATTCGATTTTTTTATTGATGAAAGGAGAGAGTGGTTTAGTTCATGGATTGGTAATTGTCGGTTTGGTTATAGAAATTGATTTAGATTAAAGGGTGTTTATGGGGAAAATCATAAAGAGTATCTATCTTTTAATAGAAAAGGTACCGACTTTGATGGGATACGTATAATCATTTATAAAAATAATGACAAACATCCTGTGAGATCATCGATCTGCACAGGATGTTTTTGAATTTTTGATTATCTGTTAGGGTACCGGGGAAAAAATGACATACGATATTGACTTATTTAGAGGCTAGAAAAGGAATTTTCCGGCTGATGATATAGGCTGTATAAACCCCGGTTACTGCCATGCCTGTCCAGATCCAGGCATGCAAACTCATGGATGCAATACCACTGAAATAAGCGCCTACGTTGGCTCCCGATGATATAGTCGCTCCGTAACCCATAAGTAGACCCCCTAACAAGGTAATACCCGCCATTCGAATGGTAATCTTCGCGAAACGAAAAAGACCAGCAAGTGCCATCGTAATGAGTGCACCTGTTATTATTCCAAAATTTAATACACTAATACTACTAGTGAAAACGGAATCGGTTAGTTCGTTAACAGGTTCCTGTTCTCCCCAGTAACTCCATGATACAGGATCAAACCCCATTTGATCAGCGAGCTTTGAGCCCCATAAGGTAAATGCACCTGTTACTTTCCAAGGGCTGCCTTGTACCATAAGCACTGCGGCATTTAATAGGGCGAAGGCTGTAGCACCGACCCAGATTGGCCAGGTTCGAAACAGAATTTCCGTCCGATTTGTTCCACGAGGCATCGGTGGAAGGGGAGGTGGTAGTTTCCGTTTTTGGTGTAAATAGGTTCCGATAATAACGGTGGCAAAGATGACGGTTTGAAGAAGCCATGCGCCTGTAAAACCGAGTGGCGTATCTTCAGCGATTGACACAGCTGGTGTATTTGGCAACGTAGTGTTCCAAAAAGCGAAATGTGGGGCTCCAATGGTGGCCCCGATCAGAAAGCCGGAAGCGGTGAAAAGAAGCGCTGTACGGCCTCCTGTCATTTTTCTCATGGCCTGTGGTGCCAGGTTGCTTCCTATATTCATCCCGAATCCGAACAAAAAGGAACCAATCACTAATCCGGTACTGATAGGGGCAAGTGCTCCTTCCGGGTTTTCGCCGAAGAAGGCAGTTTGTGTGCTTATAATAAGAGCAAACAAGGTGGTTGTAATCAGCAGCTTCTGCATGTGTCCACGAAGCATCTCAGTATTACCGTCCTCAAAAATCTGTTTGTAGACGGAAGCAAATCCATAGTTCGTATGAAATAAAGTATATCCAATAAGAAAACCTAGAAGAAGCAACAAGACAAACTGCCAGCCGGAATGTATGTATGAAAATACCAGCAGAGCTCCGCCAATTGAAAGGATGAACCAGACAATGGGATTCTGCGATGGTGGATAAGAGGGACGAGTAGTTTGTTCTTTAGACACAATAATTATCCTTTCTGTGTGAATATATCACTTTTGCCTCATGAATTTATGCAGATGAATATAGTCTGTTTAATGTATTTAATAAACCAAACTATCACTCTATGTATTTACAAATATAAGAGATTTTAAACTTCCGATTTTTCTTCTAGAAAAATCACTGTAAGAATTTCGATTTAAAGAAAGCGAACCACTAAAAAATAGAAATGAGGATTTAACAAGCGAGGTATTGAAACTCAGAAGAAAATATGCCAATTTACTTGAAGAATCATCAATTGACTAAAAGAAACCTCTATTGAATATTATTCAAAGAGGTTTCTTTTTGCCTAAATTAGCATTATTTTGTGCTTCTGCAGTTTTAAGAAATTCTAAGATTAACGAAGTCATGCATCTGCTGATCAATCAATAATAGATTCTTGTTGCTGAGCTTCGTCCATTTTTTGTTGTTCAACCATTATATTTTCTTTTATGCTTTGAATAGACCGAGCAGCTAATATTAAGCTTCCCGTTAAATAAAGTATGGTCCCAATAATAACAGCAAAGCCTAAGAAGTGAAGGAGACTTCCGAATAAAAAGGAAAACGCGATTAGCACGTCGTTGACTGTTTTCAACAGCCTGCACTGTTTTTTAAAAACAATCCGGGAAGTTCCACATCTTATATCTAACATATCTTCCTTATTCTTGATGCTTAGCATGTCAATTCCTCCTTTATGAAGACATCTTTCGCGACGGAATTACACTATATATGTTGTATTACGCGGAAATTAACTAGTTTAATTTGAATAGAACCTATTATATCTTGAATAGTAATGTTATCTGCTTATATCTTGATAATTACCGAATTTTCTAACGCTAAAACTCTATATAAATGAAATTAATTTAATATTAATAAACAGTAATTCAGTGTAATATTTTCAAAGACATTTGATAAGATGCAGGGGACGGTTCTCTGCTTCATTTTTGTTGTGTGAATGATGTAATATTTCTTGTTTTAGACATACTGTCATATATCGTAAAAAGGATAGCACTTATCATTGCCGATCCTTTGGATGGAGACCATGGTGGAGTGCTTCGAGTGACAAACTTTGATGGGGAAGCAGAGATAGAACTTCTAACAGATTCCCTCGATGGATATTCAATTCATTTTGTTGACACTGTGGTAGTGGCAAAAAACGGTTTGATTCATTTTTCTTTGGCAGTATGTTAATCAACAAAATTGTATAATCCTTTGCCTTATTGAACAAAATTCTTCTTCTTGTGTATAACGACAAAATGATTTACTCTTTGTTTAGGGAGTGATAGCATGAGTGAAAATATTGAAGGTATTAATTACAAAGAAGTAATTGAATATGCGCTTGATCCGCTAATTGTTCATTCGCAATTGAAGATAATATATATAAATGAAGCAGCAGAAAATTTTTTTAGAGCTTCAAAAGACGAGATCATTGGGGCAAGTCCTTTGGATATCTTTAAAAGCACCTCTAAACCCGCGATTATAAAAAGAATATCTGGGGCTTATAGTGAACCAGCAGAGCTTATTGAAGAAACGATCTATAGAATGGATGAGACCTCCGTTGATGTTGAGTTATATTGTCATCCTATCAAGATAGGGGAAACAAAAGCCATTCAAACTTATGTAAAAGATATCACAGAAAGAAAAAAACAAGAAAAAGTACATAATGAAATGAATGTACAAATAAATGAACTAGCCACGAAAATTGTACCACTTTTAGAAGGCATTGCTGTACTTCCATTGTTAGGAGAAATAAATTCGGATAGGGCAAATATACTTTTAGAATTAGTACCGGTCAATGTTCAAGAGCAAAAGGTAAGCTGTTTGATTATCGATTGTTCAGGAATTTATAAAATTGACCATTTAGTTATGAACTTTTTTTCTGAAATTAACAGTGTACTAGAATTACTTGGGGTAAAGTGCGTTTTGACTGGGGTAAGGCCCCAATTAGCTTTAGAAGCAGTTACATTTGGCCTCAACTTAAAAAACGTCATTACTTTTCCCGATGTTAAGAAAGCCTTATACTTTTTAGGGGTAAATAATACAAAGTGAAGTGATTAATCGTGATTTTGCCATCCCGTAAACTCTCGAAAAATCGTTTTTTAGATGTTGTAGGTCTTTAAATAATAAACAATATAAGAATGTATGTTCGATTACAAAGTTTTTTACTTAATAACAAAAAAGTATCCATCATAGCTAGCAGATTTAAAGGTACTTTGGTAACTTTTTATGATATGAGTATGAGAGAAAAGTGATTATATTGATTATAACCACAAGAATGTACCATCTCTACCATGTTTTTTACCAGCAGTTGCCACGAAATTTACCACTTGCTGTCAACACGTTTACCAGTAGAAAAACGCCAAGGATTTTGAAATGAAAAGCCTAATCCTCTACATTTTTAACTGAGGGATTAGGCTTTCACTTTCAGTCTTCCCTTTTGGGTTCTAAGCTCTTCAAGACAGCGATTCTTTCTGAATGGCTGTTTTTTGGTTTAGATAAGTTTCTTGAAAGATTTAGGAAGATCTAGAGGTTTGATTTGAATGTAATCTTTACTTGTGCAAGTCTTAAAATAATAAGGATTTTTAAAAGATTTATAGAAACTAAACTAATGAAACTAGTCAGGGCATACAATTTGATTACGGCCACCGTGCCAACCACGCCATCGTTTTTACCATTGAATTAATTTGAACTGATGTAGGTAGTACATGTATCAAAGGGTGATGGTGTCACGCATTTAATGAAGAAAGATTATGTTCAAGGAGGGGAAAGCATGAGAGCAGTTGTATATACCAAATACGGCTCACCCGATGTTCTTCAGCTGAAAGAGGTAGAAAAACCTTCACCCAAGGACAATGAAATACTGGTGAAGATATTTGCGACTACAGTAACAGCGGGGGATTGGCGCCTGCGAAAGGCCGACCCATTCGCTGCTAGACTTTACAATGGTCTCATCAGGCCAAAAAAAGTAACCATATTAGGGTTTGAGTTAGCTGGGGAAGTTCAAGAAGTAGGTAAAGCTGTGGAACGATTTAAGAAAGGTGATCATGTTTTTGCGTTCTGTGGTATTGGCTTTGGTGCATATGCCGAGTACAAATGTTTGCCTGAAGATGGAGTAGTGGCCATAAAACCGGAAAATATGACTTATGAGGAGGCCGCCGCTGTTCCTACTGGTGGAATAACTGCCTTAAATTTTCTTAGGAAAGGTAAAATTACGAGTGGAATGAAGGTTCTTATTTATGGAGCTTCTGGAAGTGTAGGTACTTATGCGGTGCAGCTTGCCAAATATTATGGTGCGGATGTAACAGGGGTATGCAGTACCACGAATCTTGAAATGGTCAGAGCTATAGGAGCCGATATGGTCATTGATTATAAGAAACAGGATTTCACAGCAAAGGGAGAAAGGTATGATTTAATCTTTAATGCCGTTGGGAAAAAAATATCAAAAATATCAAAATCAACGTGTAAAAAAGTGCTTCGCGCAAATGGAAAATATGTGAGTGTAGACATGTCACATAAACCTCGTGTGGAAGATCTAAACTTCCTCAAAGAGCTCATTGAGGCTAGTAAAATCAAACCGGTCATAGATAGAAGCTATACGTTGGAACAAATTCCCGAAGCTCATAGCTATGTCGAACAAAAACACAAGAAGGGGAACGTAGTCATAACTGTCAGGAAATGATGCCGGGGACGGTTCTCTGCTTCATTTTTGTTTTGTGAATGAAGCAATAAATCAAGGTTTTTAGATGTTGTAAAATTTTGAAAATTAGTATTGTAGATTTTAAAAATCCCGTATATAATAAACGCATGGGAATGTATGTTCGATCAAATAGGAGGGTGTTATTTAAGGAGTTATTGTCCACGTATTTTGAAGAGTTTATGATTGCATTTTTTCCTGACGCTTATGAAGAGATTGATTTCAAAGACGTGAGATTTCTATCAGAAGAAATCTACACCGATGTGACGGCAGGGAAAAAATACCGGATTGACCTTTTAGCAGAGACGAGGTTGAAAGGAGAAGAGGCCCTGATTATCGTTCATATGGAACCTCAAAGCTATGTGCAAAAAGAATTCAGTGAACGGATGTTTAATTATTTTAGCCGATTGTATGAAAAATATCGACGCAAAATCCTCCCAATTGCCATTTTTAGTTTTGAAACGATTCGTGATGAAACTGCCTCCTTTCAGATAAACTTTCCTTTTGCCAATATCCTAGATTTTCAGTGTTTAAAACTGGAACTGAAAAAACAAAATTGGCGCGATTTTATTCGTACGCCAAACCCTGTTGCCGCTGCATAGCTCTCCAAAATGGGCTATACTAAAGATGAACGAGTTGAAGTAAAAATAGAGTTTTTACGAATGATTGTAAAAATGAATATAGATATGGCTAGGCAAACGCTAATCACCGGTTTTTTTGAAACGTATATAAAACTGACGCCCCCAGAAGAAGAAAAATTAATGAAAGAGGTGAAAAAAATGGACAAGAAGGAAGGAGAGAAGGTCATGGAAGTAATGGTTTCATACGAGCGGAAAGGCATGGAGAAAGGAATTGCATAAGAAAAAGTATCTGTAGCAAAGAATATGCTAATAAAAGGAACAGATTTGGAATTCATTGTTGAAGTGACAGGCCTTAAGAAAGAGGGAATTTTGAAATTGAAAGAGGAAATCGATTGAAGCAGGTTTTCTGCTTCTTTTTATGTTGAAGACGCTGGAAGCACCGACCCTATGAAAGTAAAAAAACTTGTATAATGAGGTTTTCTTCATAAAGTATAGCAACTTGCTTGGATGCAATCAACGGACACTAGTAAGTAAAGTAAGTAAAGTAGCTAAATATATACATACTAACTCTTATGATTACTGGATTTCCTTTCAAGAGGAAAATCATTAACTTGTCAGACTAAAAATTATATACATATCATCATTTATCAAACAGAAGATGGTGATACTAAATTAGAAGTTCCTATAAAAAATAAAACCGTTTGGATGACGCAAAAAAACTATTTCGGAATTGTATCAAAAAGTTGTTAAAACGATTAATGAACATATAAAAAAATTCTATAGTGAAGGTGAACTTTATGAAACTTCAACTATTCGGAAACCGAATAGATCAACTGAAGGAAAACAAGAAATTGAGAGAATTAGAGCCTAATGGCTAAATGGATTACTCAAGCTTTTACCGGTTGAAAGTAGGATTCTCTGGCTCTGGTTGTATATGATTGAAGCAAAGAATAGTCCCTGAGATCCATGTGAAAGTGAAACAGTGATTCTAAATGAATTGCTGTTTTTTTCGGTGCAATCAATGTCTCGAAAGGGTAAAAAGGTTGTCGATCAAACACGGTTTTAGAATAAGTAACTTCCCCCCACGTTACGGACATATGTTTGGTGTAGTGTATATACTAAATGATATTTGAAAAAACTATTATTTCAGAAAATAATCAAACGAATAAATAAAAGAAATAAGATTAATTACGAAGGAGAAAAACGATCATACACGATAGAGCTGATTACAAATTTTTTCGAAGTATTTATTTAGCATTTTTCTCGGACATTGTTTATTGATAGGTTGATAATCTATTAACAATTTCAGTGCCTTGGAAAAAATTACTGATGAAACAGAAAGTGAAATTTATAAAAAAACCTAAATATATTGCACAGTATTGCGAGTTCACAGAATAAAATCATATTGGAGTTTTTAGACACTTGATAGAATTATATGAAAAATCATTAGTTTATAAACATTTATTATTCAAAATATATTGACAATATAAAAAGAGTATTGTAAATTAGAATCACTGGTATGGTACATGCAACATGCTGCAATTTGCATGTGAATGAGAGTCATTACTTTTTCTGAGGAATTACGTAGAGACATTAAAAAAGGAGATGGTTATTTATGAGATTACTAGGGATATCTGGAACAATTGTAGGGAGTAAAACAGAAATTGCAGTAAAGAAAACTTTGGATAATGTGAATAATTTTGAGTCGGAGATTGAAACAGAATTTTTAAACCTAAAAGATTACGACTTACAGTTTTGTGATGGGAGAGACCCTTCTAATTACGAAGGGGATACTAAAAAAGTAATTGATAAAATATGCGAAGCGGATTGTTTTGTCATCGGTACTCCTGTTTTTCAAGGTTCACTTACTGGAGCATTAAAAAATCTTTTAGATCTTCTGCCAGCCAGTGCCCTTAGACACAAAGTGGTTGGATTTATAGCAACTGGAGGTACTTTCCAACATTATTTAGTGATTGAGAATCAGTTAAAACCTATAGCTGGTTATTTTAGATCCTATGTAGCTCCAAGTTGTGTTTATCTTAATGATTCTCACTTTAGTGAAAGAAAAGAAATTATAGATGAAGATATTATAAAGAGGTTGGATGAATTGGCCAAAGAACTAATTTTTATGCAAACAAAACTGAAAAAAGAAGATATAGGGCTAGAAGTAAGTAATTAAATTTTAAGGAGGTATAAAGTGAAAAATACAAATTTCAGAAAAAGTGTTGACTGGCCAGTTTTTATTATAAGTGGTGGATTATTGGTTATTTTTGTAATTATGTCTCTAATCACTACTGATGGAGTTGCTAATTTTGTAAACGCTTCCTTTAGTTTATCTATAACATATTTTGGCGCTTACTGGCAGCTGCTATTATTAGGAACCTTCTTTGTAGGTCTAGTTTTAGCGTGCTCGAGGTATGGTAAAGTTCGACTGGGAAATACAGATAAACCTAAAATGAGCTTTTTTAAGTGGTCATCAATAATTGTGGTTTCAGGTTTAGGTGCGGGTGGAGTGTTTTGGGCTGCGGCCGAACCTATGTATTACTTTATGGAGATTCCACCTATGCATGAAGGTATAACGGCGGGAACTCAAGAAGCGGTTGCTGTAGGAATGTCTCAAAGTTTTATGTCCTGGGGGTTTACTGCTTGGGCTGTATACGGAGCAATTAGTGCGATAATCATTATGTATGCTCATTACAATAAAGGGTTAAAACTAAAACCACGAGCATTACTATATCCAATATTTGGTGAAAAGATTGAGAATAATAAATGGGGGGCAGCAACAGATATATTTTGTATTATAGGAGCCGTTGCTGGAACTATAGGTACCGTTGGTTTTTTTGGCTTTCAATTTAGTTATTGGTTAAATGATATTTTTGGAGTGCCAGACGTATTACTGACTCAATTGCTTGCAGTTGGCGGCTTAATAACAATTGTAATTATTTCTACCATTACAGGAATTGAAAAAGGAATTCAATTCTTAAGTAGAGTTAATGTCTGGATGGCAATTTCAGTTGGGGCCTTTATATTAGTAGTGGGTCCAGGTGGTTTCTTAATTGATACTTTTATTTCTTCATATGGAACCTATCTCACTGAATTTATCAATATTAGCACTTTTCGCGGCGATAATGATTGGTCAGGTTACTGGATGTTATTTTTCTTCGGATGGTTTATTGGTTTTGGTCCCTTAATGGCAATTTTGGTTGCAAGAATCTCACAGGGACGTACTATTCGAGAGGTGTTTTTTACTGTTTCTATCGTAACTTCATTGGCATCTCACCTTTGGTTTACCATTTTAGGTGGAAGTGGTATCTTCTACGAGCTAGGTGAAACTGGTTCGATCAGCGGCCCTTTGTTCGAAAATGGACTTCCTGCTGCCATCATTGCTATTGCGAACCAGTTACCTTTAGGCGGGATAATGGTTATAGTTTTTCTTGTGTTAACTGTTTCTTTTGTGGTCACAACTGCTGACTCCATGTCCTATTCCGTATCTATGGCTGTAACGGGGGAAGGAGATCCACCCAAAATAGTGCGAGTATTCTGGGCAGTCATTATAGGTGCGATATCTGTTATTTTAATAAATATTGGAGAAGGAAGTATTAGTGCGTTGCAATCATTTATAGTGGTCACAGCTGTTCCAATTTCTATTATAATGTTACCTTCCTTATGGCATGCTCCAAAAATTGCGAAAATAATGGCAGAAGAACAGGGCATAACAAAGACAAAACAAGATGATTACAAAAAAAAGACTAGTTAATAATGGAGGATCCTATATGTATACAAAAAAAAGTACAATAACAGGAAGAAATTTGATAAATGGAGAATGGAAAAATAATGAATTACAAACATTTAATGTAACCAACCCAGCAAACGGCGAGATAGTAGGAACTGCTCCTAATGCTAGTGAAGAGCATGTAACAGACGCTATTGAAGCAGCACATAAAGCTTTTGGAACCTGGTCAAAAAAGACAGCTTATGAGCGAGGAGAAATCCTTGAGATATATTATAATTTAATTCTAGCAAACAAAGAAACATTAGGTGAGATTATTACATTGGAAATGGGAAAACCTTTGAGAGAAGCTATAGGAGAGGTAGAATATGCAGCGTCTTATATTAAATGGTACGCCGAACAAGGGAAACGTATTTATGGAGAAATAATTCCGCCCCATATTGGAAATAAGAGAATGCAAGTTTGGAAAAGACCTGTTGGTGTCGTAGTAGCTATTACACCTTGGAACTTTCCGGCAGCGATGCTAACAAGAAAAATAGGACCGGCATTAGCAGCAGGGTGTTCTGTTATGATTAAACCGTCTAGTGAAACCCCGTTAACGGCTATAAGATTAGTAGAGTTAGCGGAAGAAGCTGGTTTTCCTCCGGGAGTGGTTAATTTAGTGACCGGTTCTTCTTCCATGATTTCAAATACTGTTTTCAATCATAAAGCAGTAAGTAAAGTTACTTTTACAGGGTCAACAGAAGTAGGTAAAAAATTAATGGTGCAGGCATCAAATCAACTTAAAAAGTTGTCGTTGGAGCTTGGAGGTCATGCTCCGATGATTATTTTAGATGATGCTGATATTGATAATGCAGTAGAGGGGGTCCTTTCCTCGAAATTTCGCAATGCAGGCCAAACTTGTATATGTGGTAATAGAATATACGTACAGTCAGGCATATACGAGGAGTTTATAGAAAAGTTTTCAGCACAAGTGATGAAACTAAAATTGGGCAATGGATTACAAAAGCAAACAGATATAGGGCCATTAATCAACCATTCTGCATTTGAAAAAGTCGAAAGACAAGTGAAAGATGCGGTACAAAAAGGGGCAAATTTAGTGTGTGGAGGAAATGCCCAAGAAGAACTTGGAGAAAATTTTTATCAGCCTACTGTTTTAAGAGACGTCAATCATTCTATGTTAGTGATGAACGAGGAAACCTTTGGTCCAGTGGCTCCAATTCACCCATTTAACTTAGATAGGGAGGCAATTGATTTTGCAAATAATTCACCTTTTGGTTTAGCTGCATATGTCTTCACAGAGAGTGTAAGCCGAGGAACACATGTGATCGAGAACCTGGACTATGGAATCGTAGGTTGGAACGATGGAGCCCCGTCAGCCGCGCAAGCTCCTTTCGGTGGTATGAAAGAGAGTGGACTTGGTAGAGAAGGAGGTCATCAAGGAATTGAAGATTATTTGGAAAGTCAGTATATATCTATCAAAGTATGATTGACTCATACATGAAAAGGAGTTATGATTAAATTAACTTGTATGGTACATGCAAGGTACAGTTAGGAGGGATATCTTGAAGGCAATTGTAGTTTCTGAATTTGGGGACCCGGATACATTAATATTAATAGATAAACCAATTCCAAAAGTGAATGAAAACCAATTATTAATCAAGGTAAAAGCAACAAGTGTAAACTATGCTGATATTAAAATGAGAACAGGGAGTTACCCAGGGGAAAAACAACTACCTTTTACTCCAGGGTTAGATGTAGCTGGCATCGTTAGTGATATAGGAAAGAATGTTGAAAAATCCTTTCTTGGCCAGAACGTCGTAGCTTTTCCTTCTGAGGGATCATATGCAGAATATGTTATTGTCGAAAAAGACATGGCTTTTCCGATTTCATCAAAGATAAATTTCGAACAAGCAGCGGCTTTTACGCTTGCTTCGTTTGTAGCGTATGACCTTGTTTCCAATGTCGGAAAACTAGCCAAAAACGAATCATTGTTAATCCACTCCGGTAGTGGAGGTGTAGGCACATATGCCATACAGTTTGCAAAATTATTAGGTTGCCAGAATATCATTGTGACAGTAGGAAGCTCGCATAAAAAAGACTATGTTAAAAAAATAGGAGCACACCACGCTATACACTACCAAAAAGAAAATGTTAAAGAAAAAGTTTTAGAAATAACTGATGGAAAAGGTATTGATCTTATTTTTAATTCTATTGGAGGTGATACATTTCATACAGATATGAGTTACCTATCATCTTTTGGGCGTATCATTTACTATGGAAATGCCAGTAATGAAAAGGTAAGTATGGATATTGATCAGCTTTACCCTAGTAGTCGATCTGTCATTGGTTATAGTTTTGGAAAAGTTAGAAAAGAGGATCCTAGCAGAGTTGCCAATATAGCTGAAAAGATACTTCCATTATTAGAAAATGAAAGCGTTAAACTATTGACTCCGAAAGTTTTTCCAATAGAAGAAGTCGCAAAAGCCCATTCTTGGATGGAAAGTCGGAATCATATGGGTAAAATTGTCATTACGATGTAATACGTTAGATATTATTAATTGAAGGAGGTGTTTTCCATAAATACTATTTCCACATTAAGCATTACAGGTCAAGTTGTAAATGCTATTCGAACAGCTATTGTGACAGGTGAATATGAACCTGGAAGGAAATTAAGCGAAAGTAATCTATCCAAGTTTTATGGTGTTAGCCGTACTCCAATTAGGGAGTCTTTAAAACAATTAGAGCGTGAAGGTTTAGTAGAAATTATTCCAAGAGTGGGAACTTGCGTATCAAAACCTACAGAGACTGAATTGACTGAATTATTTACTGTTAAAGAGTCTTTGGAAGGTTTAGCTGCAGGTCAATTAGCAAAAAACATCGATCCAAAGATCATTGAAAGATTGGAAAAAATTGTTCAAGATATGGATAGTGCAGTAGAAAATAAAGAAAATAGTTTATATGTTGAAGCAAACCAGAATTTCCACAGTACTATCGTAGAAGGAGCGAACAATTCCAAGTTAACTTATTTACTAAATTTACTTTTAAATCAGTTGCCCTACCAACAATATGTACACTTAAGCATTGAGGTACCTAATAGATTGGAAAAATCGTTAGAAGAACATCATTCAATATTGAAAGCAATAAAAAGCGGAGACTCTGAAAAAGCAGAAAAGGTAATGCGTAAACATGTGAAAGCAAGTGGTGTTCAATTAAAGAAAGGAATCGGAGACAAACTTTTGAACAAAACAAAAGGGGAGTGACTTACATTGAAATTTGGAGTTTTTGCTAATCTAACAGGTAGAGGCCGTCATAACGAATTTAATAAAGTCCTGAATGAAGCACGAGAAGAAGCCGTGTATTGTGACGAAAATGGTTATGAATCAATTTGGTATACAGAGCATCATTTCGGTCATGAGGGGAATGAGTTAATTCCTAATCCTATATTGATGGGGGCTGATATTGCAGCAAGAACTAAGAATATTAGAATAGGTCAGGCGGCAAATGTTATTACCTTTTGGCACCCACTCCGATTAGCGGAAGACATTGCTTTGTTAGATCAACTAAGTAATGGACGTGTAGATGTTGGATTAGCCCGTGGATTATACGGTCGTGAAGCTGCGAACTTAAATACGCTTGCTGATCCGACGAACCAAGAGCAAAATCGGGCTATTTTTGAGGAAACGATTGAAGTTTTACGAAAAGCCTGGTCTAACCAATTTTTCTCACATAAAGGTAAATTCTATGAGTTTCCACCAAAAGGTCTAAAATGGGAGCACCCAATGAGTCCGCCATCAGAGGAATTTATGGATATGGAAAAAAAGGAAATTAATAAAATTTCCGTAATGCCACCTCCGTATCAAAAACCACATCCACCACTGTGGCAAACCATTGATTCACCTCGTTCTATTGTAAGGGCAGCGGAACAAAGAATAAATGGTATATTTTGGATGCCTACTGTTAAGGAATTAAAAAAACGTTTCGAACTTTATCAAGAAACAGCTTCTCAAGTAGAAGGAAAGGATAAACTTCTTGGTGAAGGACTCGCATTAGTAAGGGATGTTTATGTTGCGGATACAATGGAGCAAGCGCGTGAAGATGCTGCAGAAGCTGTTTTAAATAATTATCGTTGGATTTGTCATTGGAGAGGTCTTGGTAACTTAATGGACCCCGGTGAAGAAGTAAAACCTGACCAAGAGTTGAACTATGATTTCTTGCATAGTCGTAATCTATTATTTGGTACACCAGAATATGTGACAGAAAAAATTCAAGAATTGAAAGATGAATTAAATTTAGATCACTTGTTATTATGGGTCGATCACAACGGACTATCTCATGAGAAAAAAATGAAAAGTTTAAAACTCTTTACAGAGAAAGTAATGCCAAATTTTGTTAACGATAATCAAAAAGTAAAAATATAAAGATAGAGGTGGAGCATAATGTTAGAAGTAAGAAAATTATTCACAGCAGTAGAAGAAACTAGAATTGAAGGCGGTAAAAAGGTAGATTCACCAATCAAAATGGCAGCATCAATGGCTGTTATAAAAAATCCATGGGCTGGGCAGGGATTTGTTGAAAACTTGAAACCTAAGATTGATGAATATGCTCCAGAGCTCGGTAAACTATTGGTCCCAGAACTTCTTAAAGTACTTGGCAGTCCAGATGATATAGAAGCATTTGGGAAAGCTGGTGTTGTCGGTGTTGATGGTGAAATGGAACATGCAACTGCGTTTATTCATACCCTTAAGTTTGGTAATGTCTATCGGGACGCAGTTGAAGGGAAAAGTATACTAAGTTTTACGAACAAGCGTGGCGGACCAGGGACTGCAATAACTGTACCAATGGTTCACAAAAATGATGATGGAAAAAGATCTCATTTTTTGACATTTGAAACCAGTATAAATGATGCTCCTCGGGCGGATGAAATTATCGTTGTAATTGGTGGAGCTACCGGTGGTCGCCCACATCCAAGAACAGGTGATCGCAAAACAGATATGAAAGAGATGGGTTTAATATAGTATGCCTATCATCGGCCAAGGGTTTTCGACAACAAAATATGTAGCGCAGGGAAGCGGCCAACCTGTGATATTCATCCATGGCGTGGGTATGGACCACGCCATGTGGGAATATCAACAATTGTTTTTTGCACCGGCTTATCGGGTGATAGCATATGACATGATTTGTCATGGGGAGTCTGACCAACCTACTAAAGATGTTAATATCGTAGATTTTGCTCAACAATTAAAGGATTTAATGGAATTATTGGATATTAAGGATGCTCATATCATCGGTTTTTCCATGGGAGGAATGGTAGCTCAGCAATTTGTTCTTTTATATCCTGAAAAAGTGAAGACGCTTACACTTATGAATGTGGTAGCTGATCGAAATGAAGATGAACATCAGGCAATTCTTAGAAGAGTCCAACAAGTCAAACGAGACGGACATCTTACTACTGTCGATAAAGCAATTGAACGTTGGTTCAATCCGAATTACATCAGTGAGAATCCTAAAGTAATTAATAATGTTAAATCTAGACTTCAGCATAATGAGCACCATTCGTATTTGAAGGCGTATAATGTATTTGCAACATCAGACCAGGAATTGTGGCCGCAATTAAGTCAAATCACAAAACCTGTGTTAATCCTCACAGGAGAGAATGATGTAGGTTCGACAGCTGAGATGGCTAGAAAAATGGATATGCGCTTACCCCAATCAGAATTAGTAATTATTCCTAAGTATAGGCACATGCTGCCAATAGAAGGTGGTCATATCGTAAATGAAGTGTTATCTACATTTTTGGCAAAATACACATAATTTTTAAAGGAGGTAATCACCGTGGCAAATTTAAAACAATACAACATGTACATTAATGGGGAATGGTCTCCCCCTTCAAATGGTAAGTATTTTGAAAGCTACAATCCGGCAACAGAAGAACCATGGTGTCAGGTTGCAGATGGGCAATCGGAGGATATTGACCGAGCGGTAAATGCTGCTTATCAAGCATTTCAAAACCCGGAATGGGCAGGACTTACTTCCACACAAAGAGGTCATCTTCTTCGAAAAGTAGGAGATCTGTTATCTGATAATGTGGAAGAGCTTGCACGTTACGAAACGAGAGATAATGGTAAACTCTTTCGAGAAATGAAAGGACAACTGAGTTACATGCCACAATTTTTCTATTATTACGCAGGACTAGCCGATAAAATTCACGGGGATACTTTGCCTATTGATAAACAGGACATGTTTGTTTTTACAAATAGAGAGCCGCTGGGGGTAGTTGCTGCTATAACACCTTGGAATTCCCCACTATACTTAACGTTCTTAAAACTAGCTCCTGCACTTATTGCTGGAAATACGATTGTTATTAAGCCATCGGAGTATACTTCGGCTTCGATATTAGAATTCATGCGGATTATAGAAAAAGCTGGCTTCCCACCTGGGGTCATCAATGTAGTTACGGGCTTTGGACTAACAGCAGGAAGTCCGTTAACATCACACCGACTCGTAAGTCGTACTGCTTTTACAGGGGGAGTTGAATCTGCTCGTAAAATTGTTCGGAATTCTGCTGAAAATTTGTCAGCGCTATCATTAGAGTTAGGGGGGAAATCCCCCAATATCATTTTTGATGACGCGAACCTTCATAATGCGGTAAAGGGTGTAATTGCTGGTATTTTTGGGGCTACAGGGCAGAGTTGTGTTGCTGGATCACGTTTGTTTGTTCACCAAGATATTTATGATAGTTTCGTAGAAAAACTGGTTGCGCGTGTGAAGGAAATCAAGGTTGGTGATCCTATGAATGAGGAATCTGAAATGGGGCCTGTGGCCACAGCTGCACAATTGGAAACGATTGAAAGTTACGTGTCGTTAGCTACTGAAGAAGGAGCCCGTTTAATTACCGGTGGAAAACGTCTAGGTAATTCCGGAACCGGTTGGTATTATGAGCCAACAATTTTCGAACATATTAACACAAGTGACCGTGTTATGCAGGAGGAAATTTTTGGCCCTGTGCTTAGTATTATATCGTTTGAATCTGAAGAAGAGGTTATTCAAAAGGCAAATGATAGTAATTACGGATTAGCGGCTGGTATATGGACAAAGGATCTTGGAAGGGCACATCGTTTAGTAAAAAAAATTCAAGCAGGAATTGTCTGGGTCAATACGTATCGTAGTATTTCGCCAATGGCGCCCATCGGAGGATCTAAACTAAGTGGTTATGGTCGAGAGGGCGGGATCGAAGCCGTTTATGAATACACACAATCAAAAACAGTCTGGATAAACACATCAGAGGAATCGATGGAAGATCCATTTAAAATAAGATAGATCATTGAACTAAAACATTTTGGACAAAAGGGGGGGAGTAATAATGTCTTCCATTCAAACTTTATCTAAGCAGTTGCAACTTGGTAGGCTTGTCATTGTAACAGATGATTTCAATGAAAACGTGTCTTATTTTGTCGGTGATATTAATACTATAGAAGCAGAGAAGATTAACTTTATGATAAAAAAAGGCAAGGGGCTCATTTATGCATGCATCAGTGAGGAAAAGGCAAAACTGTTGTCGCTACCTATTATGGGAGAAGGTGGTGAAAACAGAAAGAAATTTACAGTTTCTGTGGATCATCAGACAGTAACTACTGGAATCTCGGTACAAGAACGGACAGATACAATAAAAGCTCTTAATAATGATCAAACTCAATCGTATGAATTTAATAGACCAGGTCATGTGTTTCCGCTTATCCATACTAAATATGGACTGTTCAACAACCGAAATATTGCTGAGGCTGCATCTGAATTAGTTCGATTTTACAGGGAGAGTTATGAATCCAATGCTTATATATGTGAGATATTAAATAACCAAGGTGATATTGCAAACGTTGATGAGATAAAGCAGATTGCTTTAGAAGAACGAATGGAACATATAACGATGAGTAAATTATTGAGTTTTAAAAAGCCACAAGTAATAACATCATTTAAGGGCTTAACAAAGTCGATTCCTTATGTGAATAAGACACATGCATTTCCAAATACAAATGTTACGATGAAGAGCCAGGATACTTGTTTACAATGTGGGGTATACGGAATCATCGTAAGAACTCAAAACAATACTCATCAAGGTATCATGCATGTTAATGAAACTGATCATGATGCAGCAAAAAAAGTGTACGATATATGTTTATTAGATTCTCTTAACTCTTTGGACTATGAACAAGTAGAAGTGGAGGTTAAATTTTACTTGCGAGATTTACGAGTATTTGCTTCTTCTTCTATTGATGATTTAGTTGTTCGTTATCGATATGATTATGATCATGCCTTGCGACTTTTTAGAATCATAGAAGAGAAAGTGAGGTGATCTTTATAATGTATGATACTCAAATGAAACTCCCACACTATCCAGATCTACATTTTGTTAATTACTGTTGTAATATATATGGTATCAACCGTGGGGTCTATAATGTTATCGACCAGTGGTTTTTTGATAAAGGTATAGTAACTATTGTTGAGAGAAGAGAAATAATAATTACATTTTTGAAACGCGTGCACTTTGATACTTATCCTGTAAGGTTTGGTCATGGGGGATTGAAAGACGCCTTAGTTAATTTTTATGAAAAATATAATTTTCAGACAGCCAATACAATATGAAAAAAACATACTTATAAGGTTCCAAAAACATCTTGCTGTATTTTTCAGCTAGATGTGACTAAAAACTTAGTCCTGCAATCCTAATTAACGTTGAAATGATTAAGTAAGGAGGAGTTAACCAATGAATACTTACCGTTCAGTTGCTATGAAATGGTTGGTCGAATTAGGGGTTCTTATATACAAAAGTGCATATTAATAATAAGGGTTATATATTGATAAAAATTACGAAGTGAATTTAAAAAACTTTTTCACGCTTTGTGAGGCAGGGGACGGTTCTCTGCTTCATTTTTATTGTGTTAATGAAGCAATAAATCAAGATTTTGAGATGTTGTAAAATTTCGAAAATGGGTATTGTAGATTTTGGAAGTCCCGTATATAATAAATGGTATAGGAATGTATGTTCGATTAAAAGGGAGGTTGCCAGTGGCTATTGACCATGATCGTTTATTTAAGGAATTATTAACCACATACTTAGAAGAGTCATACTATCATTTGTTCATGATGCAATGGAATTAAACAATTATTTTAAGGATATATAATAGATTCCCTTAACCTGATAAGAGATCTAATCCGTGTCAATTCCCTGGGAGATAAACACGAGGATTCTCTTATTACAAAAGTGAAGGGCAAAGTGGGCAGTGGACCAGCTTAATCCCGAGTCTCTCCCAATCTCACATTCTCCTCGCAACTAGAACAACATGCCAAACTAGAACCGTCCCTACTGCATTTATACCTGTTTAAGGATACGAAGAATACTTTTGTCCCATTTGAGAAGAATCAGTTACTAGAAAAAATAGTATCATTCTGTTGAAAAATTCCTATATTTTAACATATCAGATATTGGGGGTGAAATTAACTATAACAGATTTATTTGCTTGATAATTGTAAAAAAATTAAAAGGAGAGTTGCGAATGGGATTAGATATGTATTTATTTTCATTAGCCAGAATTGAAGGGATGGATTATGTTGAAATCCATTCAGTTAACATGCGTTTAAGAGAACTAGAAGAAAAACAAAATGATATTTACCAAAAAGTGAAACCACACATTAAACACTTTGAAGAATTCGACATGTCGTGGAAAAGTTTGATGGAAGAAGTAGCCTACTGGCGAAAAGCAAATCAGATTCACAATTGGTTTGTTGAAAACATTCGTAATGGAGAAGATGACCCTTGTTTTACTGAAATAGTTACAAAACAAAACTTGGAAGACCTTTATAACTTATGTTTAAAGGTTTTAACAAACAAGAAAAATCCTCAAGATTCTTTACCAACAAGGCCTGGCAGTTTCTTTGGTTACTATGGCTATGATGACTTCTATTACATGCAGATTGAAGAAACGAAATCAATAGTAGAAAACCTCCTGGATAACTTCAATTTTAAAACCCACTATTTAATGTATCAATGCTCCTGGTAAAACTACACTTACCCGCATCCACACAATCATTTGCTACCACCTTTTATCATCTCTTTTCAAACAAATCATGTATAAAACAATGTCTCCATAGCATCTTTGGCATTCATTTTTATGAGAAAAAGGGACTCGGTACCGTCGTCTCGCAGGGGTATTAAGGTACCTTTCGTTCCTGACTTTTTGAAAGGAAGGGAGATATATGGAAATTAAAAAAGCAATAGAAATTATCACACTTTTAACAAATGGCGTTGACCCGCAGACTGGAGAAGTATTTCCTCAAGAAAGTACCTACCAAAATTCAGATACTGTAAGAGCTCTATTTTTGGCGGTGAAAGGATTAGAAAAAATGGATAAAAGTGATAAACGGCAGAAAAGGCTGCCTGAAAATGCAGGAAAAGGGTGGGATGAACAAGAGGAAGAATTACTGGTTAATGCCTTTGATAACGGTAAAACCACTAAAGAACTGGCCGAGCTTCACAAAAGAACAAACAGCTCAATAAAAGCCCGATTAGTTAAGGTAGGGAAAATAAAAGAATAATGAGTCTCTGAGGCAGGGGACGGTTCTCTGCTTCATTTTAGTTGCATTAATGAAGCAATAATTCAAGTTTTTGAGATGCAGTAAAATATCGAAAATTGATAAAAGATTGATTTCAATGACGAGAGATTTTTTCGGAAGAACTCTACACCGATGTGACGACAGAGAAAAAATGCCTGATTGACCTTTTAGCAGAGAAAAAGTTGAAAGTTTGTTTAGAGAAAAGAGCATTCTTTTGTAATAAAGAATGCTTTTTTCTGTGCTTAATAATTATCAATTCAATAAAAAAAATTAAATTGTTGATAAAAATTTATTGCGAAACGATAAATAAATTGTTAAAATCAAATTTATAAATAAATAAGTGAGGTGTTTTTTATGAAACAGGGTTCAACCATCTTTTTAAAAATAGCTGTTTTTCTTATTGGAATACCGTTTCTTGCTATATGTATCTTTTTGTTGCCACAAATAGCGATTGAAGCTTTTGGAGAAGCAAAAAATGGTGCAGAGTTGGCTTATGTGGTATTTGGAATCTTAATTGTTATGTATGTATCCATGATCCCGTTTTGCTATGCATTGTACCAATCATTTAAACTTTTAAGTTATATCGATAAGAACAAAGCATTCTCGGACTTATCTGTAACAGCACTAAAGCGTATAAAAATCTGTGCCATCACAATAAGTGGCTTGTTTGTGATAGCCCTGCCACTTATTTATATCATTGCGGAGTGGGACGATGCACCGGGTCTTATATTAATTGGAATGGTGATTATTGGTGCTTCATTGGTTATTGCAGTCTTTGCTGCAGTTCTCCAAAGACTTTTACGGGAAGCTATTCATATAAAATCTGAAAATGATTTAACGGTCTGAGGTGATAAAATGGCGATTATAATCAATATTGATGTGATGCTTGCTAAAAGAAAAATGAGTGTAACAAAACTTTCGGAGAGCGTTGGTATAACAATGGCCAACCTTTCTATTTTGAAAAATGGAAAGGCAAAGGCGGTTCGTCTATCAACTTTAGAGGCGATTTGTAAGGCGTTGGATTGCCAACCAGGGGATATTTTAGAATACAAAAGTGACGAAGAAACACAAGGGTAATATAGTAGGGATAGCGGAGAGTAATTGAAAAAGACAACAATATTTTGAGGGGATAAAAAATGGCAATGAAAATTCCTTTTTTCAATCAAAAAAAACAGGAAGAATCCTTCCATTATTCGGAAGATAATACACCGGAACATATAGCGATAATTATGGACGGAAATGGACGTTGGGCACAAAAGCGTGGAAAGCCAAGAGTTGCTGGCCATAAAGAAGGATTATCTGCTGTCGTAAAAATTGTCAAGGCAGCTGCTAAATGCAAGGTGAAAATTCTGACTCTGTACACATTTTCTACGGAAAACTGGAAACGTCCAAAGTCCGAGATAGACTTTATATTGAGACTTCCCAAGGAGTTTCTACATTTTTATCTCCCAGATATTATCTCCAATAATGTACGCATTAAGGCAATCGGTAGTATGGAAGATCTTCCTGATAATACACGTGAAGCGATACAGTATGCTATCGACTCTACCAAGGATAATGACGGTCTTCAGCTGAATATTGCGCTCAATTATGGAAGCAGACAGGAAATTGTGATTGCTATGAAAGAAATGTTTGCCGATATAAACGATGCAAAATTGTCACTTGATAAAGTAGATGAACAGCAGTTTTCAGGATACCT
Organism: Salipaludibacillus sp. CF4.18; assembly: GCF_051262595.1. Taxonomy (NCBI): domain Bacteria; kingdom Bacillati; phylum Bacillota; class Bacilli; order Caryophanales; family Bacillaceae; genus Salipaludibacillus; species Salipaludibacillus sp. CF4.18. Next base: position 32,327 of record NZ_JBIMEV010000027.1, on the reverse strand, counting down.
ATATACAGCTGGTATGACAAATCCCGATCTGCTTATTCGAACAGGCGGGGAAAAACGCCTAAGCAATTTCCTGCTCTGGCAGATGGCCTACACGGAGTTCTTGTTTACCGATGTACTGTGGCCGGATTTCTCCGAGAAGGAATTTAAACATGCGCTTGAAGAATACCAGCAACGAAAAAGAAGGTATGGCGGAATATAATGAGGCAGGGGACGGTTCTCTGCTTCATTTTTTGTTGTGTGGATGTAGCAATAAACCAAGTTCAAATTGAGGATGAGTTCAATGTTTTCTCAAATAAAATAAATTCAACGCCACGCCATATTACTTTGATATGGTGTGTTTTTTGTCGGAAGAGATTTTATTAGTTTGCATTTGCTACTTTATCAGAAGTAGAAATTTGGATATATATCCCTTTAGTTAAACAGTTATTTGGAAATTGATGTTAAACTAATGGTGTGATTCCTGTGCTCAAGAAAATGTATTTTTCTTATTGACCGCAGCAGAATTATTTAATAAGAAGTGAGGTGGATGGAAATTTCTAATGAAAATATACTGCTATATATAAATATGGTATTGGGTTCAATTGCGATGGTTATGGTTGCACTAGGTATTATGAGATATTTCTCATTGGTGTATGATTCACAAGGGTATGGACTAACGTTTCTAGGTTTTGTATTTCTTAGTAATTATGTATTCTTTTTAGAAAAGAAAGCTGGAATTGATAACAAAATTATCTGGATAAAGTCAATTATTACTGCTGTAACTTTTGGAATTTTAGCCTACATTTTATACTAATAAAAAATGAAATTATTCACATAAGTTGGCGTTAGCATAAAAAGCTGACGATAATTTTATTAAAATACTGGGAGTTTACTCAATAAAGGATTATAAGCTCAATAACAAAACAAATAAAGTTTAACCTGTTATCTTATAAAAACAGTAGTGAGGTGAATAAAATTGACTACTTAACTACTGTTTAATCTTCGAAGGAGGCGGATGTTTAATGGATTTTAATTTTTCTTGGATGGTGTATAAACTATTAGAGTTATTGCTTATCATTTTATTTTTAATTACGATTACATATTTTGTTAGAAGACAACATTTGAAACGCCCGGTACAATATACGATCATTGCCGGTTTGTTAGTACTATCTCTCGTTTTTATTCTGTCGAGTTTCGGTTATCATTTTAATATCGTCTTAGGCTTTATTGAATGGACTACCAAATTTGTTTTACCTTGGCTTGTTTTGTATTGGTTAGTCAGAGCAGTAAATATATATGAGAAGAAATGATGCAGGGGACAGTTCTCTGCTTCACTTATTATGAAAGCGATCAATCATGTTTTTGCCTACTGCAAACTCTGAAAATCGTATTTTTATAAGTTTTAGGTCCCGTAAAACTGTTTTATTGATAGGGGGGATTTTTTGTATTCTTTAAAGTTTTGGCTTACTTGGGTTGTTGGTGTAATTACAGCTGGGTTTATAATTAGCCTATGGCAAGGCGGAGAAGTAGATTGGGGACATATTGTCACTATGAGTATAGCTGGTCTTATAGGTGTACTTATTGCTTCAGGAATAAAGAAGGTTTTTAAAAAGGATGAAGACTAAAAACTACTGAATATGAAAACTTCTATTGTAGTAAAGGAAGTACATAGTTGAGCTAACGAGCAGAATACCCAAATAATGATTATTAGATTATCTATTACATTTAATAATGGAGGTGTTGGAATGGAAATGAGGAACTTTATACTTCATCGAGATATACTTTCAGTTGAAGTAACAATAGATAAAAAGGATTACATTATTGGTGTTCAGTGGAAAGCACCAGAAAAACCATATGGTGATACTTGGTCATTAAAGTCTTATTCAAATAAGGAAAATGGAAACAAAGATTTATCAAAAGAGCAAATTAATGAGTTTTTAAAAACTATCAATGCTAATTGGAATTGGAATATGGATGATTTTTTAAAATAAGTTGTTAAGTTAACGGAGCGGGTGCGTTAGCGCTGGAAGTCATCGTTTCTGCTATGACGTTAACGGGAGGATAGTGAAATAAAGTAATCATTGAAATGTGCATAATAGATTCTTGATACTAGCTATCAATAGCACTGAATATTAATAACTTTTGTGTAAATCTCTGTATATAAAAGACGTTTTCTAATTATTTAACACATAAGTTTTTCGTTGCTCATACTCTTCTGTAACACTAATAGCCACTAAAGTTGTTCCAATCGACTGTAACCATCCGCCTAAGACAGCTAGCAGTTGAGCTATTTCCTCCTGAGAGTATAATTTCTTGTATTCTCCGATTGCTTCTATTAACGCGCCAACGGATTGTACCTTGAGACCTAATACCTTTTTAGGATGTTCTTTCTCTATTGCGATTAAATAGGCACCGATTGACTGCATTGCATTTCCAATAATAGCAATCTGCCTATTTTCAATATCTTTTAAATCTTTTTGTTGTAAGTTTTCAAAAAGATTTTTTGGATTAAGAATATCTTTTTTAAATTCTTTAGGAAGTTCCCTTGCATTTATATAAGCAACTGTACTTGCTCCACTTGCAATTAACCAGTTTCCAACCTCCGCCTGTGGATTGTCTTCTAAAATAGCTACAAGAGCACTCCCTACGCCTTGACCACCTTTTCCAATTACTGATAATTGTTGCCCTATATAATGATTTTCAAATAATTTGTTTGTTTGTCCGATTGCACCAATAGTAGCACTAACAGCCCCAATCCAATTGCTAATGACTTCTAATGAATTTGCCACAGTTATCTACCGCCTTTTAGAAAAACTCTTTATAATGGTTTATGCGAATCATTATTAAAAAGATTGTACTATTGATGCAGGGGACGGTTCTCTGCTTCATTTTGGCTGTTATTATGAAGCGATCAATCGTGTTTTTACCTAACTGTAAACGCTCGAAAATTCGTTATTTAGATATTGTAGGTACGTAAATTGTAAACAATATAAAAATGTATGTTCGCTTATATAAAGTAAGAAGTGTTTAGTGGAACGAGCTTTACAAGCTGTTGTGTCACAATCGGGGGACATTTCTTTAACAAGGAATGCTTTTTTTATCCAATAAAAAGGAAATTAATGTTAAAATTAAAGGTAAGATAAGAAAGTGTCCTTCATCAAGAATTGGTGAGGTTTTTAATATAGAAAACTATCTATATTTAGCTATAAAAGGGGGATTCCTTTGAGTGTTGAAGAAAGAAACATTAACTTTTTGAAAGAGTATCATGGATAAAGAAAATTCTGGTTCTCAAATCATTATTCTAGGAAAAGGTACATTTACAATAGTTTTACAAGAAGACGATTGTTGCAGATGCAGCAGCTAATCCAGAGTTGAAAGTAATGATTCGAGAAAGTGTGAAAGATTACATTGAAGGAAGAACCATAACGACAAAAGTGTTAAGATAATCACTATCTTCAAAGAATTTCTACGAGTGAAATCCAATCAGGTATGAAGCGGAGAACCGTCCCTGCTTCACGAGAGGAGAGTGTCAATATGGAAGTTACTAATCCAGCAGGTTTTCAGAACAGATTTTTAGCGAGTTTTTTAGATTTTATCATTATATTTTTGGTGACAGGAATTATCTCATATTTTCTCTATGGAATATTCTATAATAGTGACAAAAATTACCCTTCTGACATATTAGGATTCTTCTATACTTTGTTTTTGCCTGTTTTATGGTCTGGGTACACAATAGGAAGAAAAATGGCAGGAAATCGTATAGTTAGAATGGATGGGAAAAAGGTTGGGATCGGCACAATGATATTAAGAGTTATCGTAGCAACAATTGCCTATACTCTCACACTAGGAATTGGGCTGATTGTAAGTGCCTTTATGGTAGGGATACGAGAAGATAAACGTGCGATTCATGACTTTATTGCACAAACTTATGTGACAACAAACCCACCTACGAAAAACTAAATAGTGGAAGATGCCAGTTAAACAAACGGGGAAATCTTTAGTTTAGCAAGCATTTTAAAATAACTATAAAAAATGGGTTAGTTCTTTTACATGCCATTTTATTTTTGCAAACCAAAAGCACCACAATTGTGGTGCAAATAGAGATATACTTTCACCACATTACCAAGTGTAAAAATCCATTTCGGGATACATAACGAAACTCATGAGAGTTATTTTTTAGAAACTTTTCTTCGGGAACAACCATCACATACCGCTATATCCTTTTCTTGATTTCTTTCTAACACTCTTTTACATTTCATACAACGCTGTAATTGATTTACTTTTTCTTGTTCTCTAATTAGTTTACTATAACCGATATATATCATCTCCTTTATTTATCTTATTCAATAACCGGAAGTTGAATTCCTTTAAATTATATATGCAGGGGACGGTTCTCTGCTTCATTTTTTTGTTGTCATGAAATCCAATCGTATTTAAACTGTTGAAAGTCCCTTAAAATGATCACAGCCATTGAAATGTAACATACTAGATAATTTTCTACTTAATGAAAAAAAGTATTAATGGATGAAAAACTGATTACTATTTCTTAATGAATAAAGCTAAACCCATGGTTTGTAATTAAAAACATTATATTGTTTTGCCAAATCGATTGGTTCTCAATACGAGCAATTTATCCGGAATAGGGCAAGATAGTGAAGTAAGGCTCTGGAACTAACAAGGTATTTTTGTGTTAAAATGATGTACTTATTAAGCATAGTGAAAGGTGGTAAGATTCATGGAACAACATAAACTAACCAAGAGCTTTTCCTCAACATATGGAAAAATAAATTATGATATAAAAGGTGATGGACCCTCCGTTGTGCTCGTACATGGAACCCCTTGGTCTTCTTTTAATTGGAGACATATTATTCCTGCACTTAGTCAGTGGTTTACTGTGTACTACTACGACCTTCTTGGATATGGTTATTCTGAGAAGGGTGATATAGATGTCTCATTAGGAGTTCAAAATAAAGTACTTTCTGAACTACTTGAATTCTGGGAATTAAAAAACCCAATGATGATTGGACATGACTTTGGTGGGACAACTGTCTTAAGAACTCATCTTTTAGAAGAACATAATTTTGAAAAAATAATACTCATTGATCCAGTAGCAATAGCACCTTGGGGGTCACCTTTCTTCGCCCACGTAAACAAGTACGAATCCGCGTTTCAAGGGATACCTGAATATATACATGATGCAATGGTTTCGACGTATGTTCGGGGAGCAATGTATAAAGAGATGGACAATGAAACCTTAAATGGGATAAAAGATCCCTGGTTAGGCTCTATTGGACAGCAAGCTTTTTATCGTCAAATAGCACAAGCGAGTCAAAAGTATACTGATGAAATTGAACCTGTTTACAGCACGATAAACAAGCCAGTATTAATTATATGGGGAGAAGAGGATACTTGGGTACCCATTGAAAAAGGTCAAAAATTACATGGAAAAATTAAAACCTCAAGTTTTGTTTCTATACCAAGAGCGGGCCACTTAGTTCAAGAAGACCAACCAAGTATTCTGTTATCTTATATTTTGAAGTTTCTTGTTAAGTAGGTACCATGCAAAGTTTTAAAAAACGGGAATCTATAAGGAAAAATCAGCACGTAGACTTTATTAGACAATGAACGTTTCAAAGATTAATCAATTAGAGGGCGCAACTTTGGACTAAGAATTGCGTTCTTTTTTGTGTATAGAGGAACGTTCTTATGTATTTCATTTAATTGACATTGTGAAAATTTTCACTTAACTTGCTGTATTCATCGAACAAATAAAAAGCAACTATGAAAAAACACAATATTCCAACTACAGAACGTTTGTTCGTGTTACAATGTTAGTATGTAATTTATTAACATTTGAGGTGGTTACTATGAAATTAAAAATATCAACATTGAGGAACGAATGGAACATTATCGTGTAAATGGTTTAAGTATTGCATTGATTGAAAACGGCCAAATTAGTGGAACTGAAAACTACGGATTACTTAGAAGTCATTCTATAGATTATTATTTAGATGCATTATCACAAGTCAGAGAAAATACATTAACCTATTTGAAATCGAAAAAAGATAGTTGGTTATTTTGAAGAGAATAAATGGGTTAATGGTGTTTCTTATAATAATTACTATTTATGGTTTCACGTAATGGAGGACGAAATTAGCCATCGTGGACAGATTAGAACAATTAAAAAACTGCTGGAAAAAAGCTAAACTTAGATCAGTTAAAGAGGAGCAAGAGCTGAACAGGTATTTTATTAAACTATTTTCTTATGATCAGTAGCTATAGTGACGTACATAGAATAGGAGGAGAAGTATGTGCGAGAAATAACCTTGTCTAATGCTAAAACAGTAGAAGTAGAGTGTTTAAGTTGTGCGTTAACAAGTGGACTAATCGAACCAGATGGTAATGTGGTCCTAGAAACTGAGTATTTCCACGCGCATCAAGATGTTGCATATCCCATAAAAGGGCTAATTATATTAGCTTCTAAACGGCATGTCAAATGTATTGATGAATTAACAGAAGATGAAAAGATAGATTATATTAAGGTTTTATCAAGGATTAGGAAGGCTCAAAGAGATATTTTAGGAATTGATTATGTTTATTATTTTTATAACGAAGATACATCTCATCATTTCCATACTTGGATGGTACCAAGATATGATTGGATGTATGAATTTGGTCGCTCTGTCGAATCAGTAAGGCCTGTTCTACTCCACGCTCGTAATGAAATGAATAGCGAAGAAAATATTCAAGAGGTAATGGAAGCAATTAAGTCTTTAAGGAAAGAGTTAAATACATAAGTTTGTATGCCAAGAAAGAGTGTAATTCTGAAGTGAGGAATTGTGCTCTTTCTTTGTGTATAGGGTCATTTATTGGAATTAAACTTCCAAATATACTGGATATTTATGTTAGAATTGGTGTAAGGTTTTATAGAATGTCTTTTGTTAAAGTGGCAAAATACTAAGATTCGATAATGATAAAATATCGGTGTATGAGACTTAATACATAAACTAGTTGGTTACAATTAAAAAGGAATAAGGAAGGAAGTCTAAAACTATGGATTTCGAAACAGTTATGCAGGAGCTAGAATCTCTTGGTAAGGAACGAACGAAAAAAATGTACCTATCCAATGGTGCTCACGAGCCTCTTTTTGGCGTTGCTACAGGTGCTATGAAACCAATCGATAAGAAAATAAAAATAAATCAACGTTTAGCTGAAGAACTTTATGCTACAGGTAACTATGATGCCATGTATTTTGCAGGTATTATTGCAGATCCAAAAGCTATGACTGAGTCGGATTTTGAGCGTTGGATGGATGAAGCGTATTTTTATGTGCTATCTGATTATGTAGTGGCAGTAACGTTATCAGAGACAGATATTGCACAAGACGTTGCTGATAAATGGATTGCAAGTGGTGACGAGCTAAGAATGTCAGCGGGTTGGAGTTGCTACTGCTGGCTTTTAGGGAACCGCCAGGACAATGAATTTGCCGAAAACAAGATTTCCGCTATGCTTGATAGTGTGAAACATTCTATTCATGATTCGCCGGAAAGAACGAAAGTGTCTATGAATAATTTTATTTACACCGTGGCGACTTCCTATTTACCACTGCATGAAAAAGCTGTTGTGACCGCTAGGGAAGTAGGTATAGTAGAAGTCAAAAGGGATAATAAAAAACCTAGTTCCCTAAATTCATATGAAAATATTCAAAAACAAATAGATAAAAAGAGGCTTGGTTTCAAACGCAAGCATGTTAGATGTTAAGTTACACTTATTATCTCAAGAGTTGATACCTAATATTAACGATCTAGATAATGAGCCAAAGCAAGTTGTTTTAAATCATGTTAATACTTGTACAGAATGTCAACGTTTGTATTCACGAGTAGTTGATTTTAAAGAGAATTTCCCGGAATCTTCTATTGCTGAAGATGTTCAGACCAAACCACTTAAAAAGTTAGTCCAATTCAACAAAGGACTTAAATTACTACTTGTAGCTGTTCGATTCATCATTCTCTTTTACATCATTTTCACTAGTATCGATTTCTATGTGTGGGAATCATCACCGATGGCAGCTATCCAATATATTCAATCAGGTATATTCTTATTTTATTTACCAGCAATCATATTTTTACTAGTTTTCACCGCAACATTCTTTAATAGAAGATGGTTCTGGTTTTCTTTAGCTACAGATACAATGGTTATATTATTTTTTGTTTATGTATTAAAGTTATTTACATCTTTATAGGGGGATTTTTATGTATCAGATCATGTTATTTGGTATCTATTCTGGATTAATTATTTTCATATTTACGTTTATAGCATCGAAAAAAACCGGTAGATTTTACTTAGCACCGTTAACTACTTTTTTTGCTGCAGTCGCTGTTACCGTTTACGGTTTTACAGTCGTAGGAGGATTTGGGGGAATGGGGTATGGATTTTTGGGATTGAGCATTCTCTCTGTTGCAGTCGGAGGAACGTTGATTTTAAAATTATTAGTACGTAAGGTTGATAAAAAAAGGTTGAACAAAATAGATAAGGGAAGTCTTGTCGTGTTACCAATCATACTGTTGACATCCATTGCCTTAATCATTTATTTAGAAGACAATTATTGGATTATTGAGAAGGGAGAAACCCCTTTTGTTGAAGATGAAACGATGGCAAAAAACTATTATAGAGTTTCTACAATTTCCGAGGGAAGCAAACAAATTTTTCTATCATTAAACAATGAATATCTAGGTAAAGAAATCGAGGTGGAAAAAGTAAGTAAATGGGGGGCAACTGAAATCACGGTACAAATTGTCGACGGTGATAATCAAAATCACCGACCTTATATTATGATAGGAGTCGATGAGATAATTGAACCTTTAAAGGTCCAAACAACGGATGGGGTTATTTTTGATTCCAATTAAATATAACAGATATAAAATCATAATAAAATTCTCTACCCTGATAACGGCCATCGGAATGTATATATCTGTTATTATTTTACCAACGATGGCATCAAGATTACCGCTTGATACCACCGCATTTACCAATGAGATAACATCAAGGACGTGCGGATATACACTTTTGTGAATTATGAAGCATCAAATTCCTCCAAACTTTTCGTGAGAAAAATTTACATTTTCTTCAGTTAACACAGCACCCCCTTTCTCTACCTATTAATCTACTTTTTAGAAGCTAGATCCTCTGCGCCGTTAATCCATGAAAATGTCTAACTAAAACTCTTTCCCCCATTCATCATCTAAAATTTCGCCATTTTCAGCTATATACTCCAAAATAACTGAACCATGTTGTAATTCTTCTTCGTTTTTTAGGTGAGATATAAACTCATTTAGAATTTTTCCGTCCTCATTGGTCCTTTTTCGGGGAACAGAAATACGAATAGTAGGTGCAACATCAAACTCTATATAACTTCTAGGATTAAGAGGGTCAATACCTAATTCTTGCCCTATATTTTCATTAATAAAGAAAACAAAGGAATCAGTTGAATTTCCAAAATTTTCTCTAATAAAAGGATGTATTTCAGTTTCTAAATCATCCGCCCATTTGTCAGCAATGTATGTGTCAACCATTTGGTCTGTTTCATCATTATGATAAACTAAAAATTGTGTGTTCGTTTTCTTATCTCTAACCTTAGCCGCATATTCAAATTCAAAGTTCCCCATATTATCATACAAAGTATCATATATCTCGAAGCTATCATTAAATTTGTCTTCTAAATACTGCTCTGCTTGGATATTTACTTTTTCTTCTGCATCATTATCTGGTTTCATTTCTAACACAAAGACAGCTACAAGTAGTGCAATTCCTAACAAGATGACACCCAAAATACCAAGTGTAATTTTAAAGTATTTGTTCAAAACATCTTCTCCCTCGTATAATAATTTACCGTAAAAACGCACTATACGTAGTAAGAATACAAACCTTCACATTTACTATTATCATATTAACATAAATTTCCCAATTCATTTTCAAAGACATGGGTTCAACAATTTGAACGGTTTCGTGAAGATTTCTTTTAGTGAAAATTAATAGCTCTGAATAATATTTCAACTCCAAAAACAATGGAACTTTAACTCTGATTGCTCATGACTTTGTAAAACTACTACTGTATCATAGAGAAATAAGTGTCCCATTCTCAATTGGGCAAATTGATTGAAATTCTATGCATGAAGGGATGGTAATGTTTTCTTCATCTTTCCGATCCCTAAACTGAACTGGGTATTTATGTTAATATTATTATAAGGTTTGGAAGAAATATACTTTAAATTTCAACATGTTCATCGATTCATTAATGTATTTTTACGCTTAACTATGGGAGGAAATTTTATGATTATTGGTTTGCATCACGCACAGATAACTATTCCTAAAGGTGAGGAAGAGGAAGCTGAAAACTTTTATTGTAACGTATTAGGACTAAAAAAAGTTGAAAAGCCTGATTCTCTAAAAGGACGCGGAGGTTTTTGGTTGCAAGTTGGTGAGACACAGGTACATGTAGGAACAGAAGAAGGGTTTGACCGACTGACTACGAAAGCCCATTTGGCCTATCAAGTAGAAGATGTTTCTTATTGGAGAGAGATATTGGAGGGAAATGGCATTAAGGTTTTAGATTCGGTTCCTATTCCTAATTTTGAAAGGTTTGAATTTAGAGACCCATTTGGAAATAGAGTAGAGATTATCAAGGTAACTTGAATGGACTAAATATGTACATATATAAGAAAAACATTTTTGTATTTGCAAGTTGTGTTGCAAGAGGGACTTTCAATGTGGAGATTTATTGATGATTTAGCTGGAGCTCTCTGTACGATATTTTTAAATTTATTCATGGTCAATTAGCTATTTACTTGCAGGGATGATAATCGTTGCAGTTCCAATGTATCTGATTGTTTTGGTAGTCGGTTACTTTCAGTAATTTAACACAAAAAAGTGATTGCTCCACAAAGGGTAATCGCTTTAGAACACTTAATTTACGAGTAGATTAGTGAAAACCATTTTCCATTTAAATGATGAAGCAGAGAACCGTCCCCTGCATCATAGATCTAGAAGAAGGATGTGAGAGAATGAGCTCTTTTGATTGGCATAAAGAAGCAAAAAGTCTTTGGGATGAGAAGGCTGACTTTTGGAATCAAAGCAGCGAAGGAATGTGGGAAACTGGTAGCCGAAAGTCTATTGTTCCCTTTGTTCAAAAGCACTTCCCTAAAGGTACTTTTATAGCAGATTTAGGTTGTGGGGATGGATATGGGTCCTACAAGTTGGAACAGGCTGGATTTCAAGTGACGGGCGTAGACTTATCGGAGGAAATGATTGAAGCTGCAAAAAGAGAAGAGAGAAATAAGCGGGTGAATTTTGTACAAGGTGACCTAACAACATTGCCGTTTGAAGATGAAACGTTCTCAGGGTTAATGGCAATTAACTCGATCGAGTGGACAGAACATCCTTTAAAAGCATTAGATGAGATGCACCGAATAGTAAAAAAAGATCATTTATTGTGCTTAGGAATACTAGGACCAACAGCAGCACCACGAGCGAATAGCTATAACCGGCTTTATGGGGAATCTGTCATATGCAATACAATGATGCCATGGGAATTCGAACAATTAGCACAAGAAAACGGCTGGGAAATCATTGATGGGGAAGGTGTCTTTAAACAAGGAGTCGACGAAAAAACGATCTCCCACTTTCCAAAAGAACTTAAACAATCACTCACATTTATGTGGTTGGTCATGTTAAAGAAATTATGATTAGAATAATAGCTACATATAGAACACACAGCGATTGGAGGTATGAATATGAGTGATCCTATTATCATTGTTGGGGCTGGTTTAAGCGGCCTTCGTGCGGCTTCTTTGCTTACTTCAAAGGGTATCGAGTGTTGTGTACTAGAAGCAAGAGGGCGAATTGGAGGCAGAGTTTTAAGTGAATCTTCCGTGGACAGGCCTGACATTGGTAAGTTTGACCTGGGACCAACATGGTTTTGGCCACAGAAGGAGCCTATTATTTCTAGTCTAGTATATGAACTTGGTTTACGGACTTTCGTTCAGCATACCGATGGAGATATCCTTCTCGAGCGATCTCAACGTCAACCTCTTGAGCGACATAAGCTACCAGAAGGAGCTACCCAAAGTTCGGTTCGGCTTAGTGATGGAGTTCAGTCCCTTATTGACGCCGTAGCGGCAACTCTTCCCCAGGGGTCGGTTGAATTAGGAACGATTGTGACAACAATAAATATGGATGAAGCAGGAAAGCTAAGTCTTGAAGCAGACCTCGCTGATGGAAAGAAGAAAAGTATACGTGCAAGAGCTGTGATCTTAGCATTACCGCCCCGTATTGTGGCGAGTCGCATAGCCTTCTCCCCACCTCTCCCCACCGAGCTTATGACGAGTTTACAAGACAAGCCCACGTGGATGGCGGGACAGGCCAAGGTGGTTGCGATTTATCATCGTCCTTTTTGGCGAGAAGACGGACTATCCGGCCAGGTTATGAGCTGGGCAGGTCCCTTGCAGGAAATTCATGATGCATCACCGGATTCAGGATCCGGGGCACTTTTTGGTTTCTTTGGAATATCCGCAAAGATGCGCCAAGAGCTTGGTGAAGAAAGAGTTCTCGAAATTGTCGTTAATCAGTTGACACGTCTCTTTGGATCGTTAGCTGAAAAACCGATTTCTCTCTTATACAAGGATTGGTCTATTGACTCTGAAACAGCGGTTGGCGAAGACTCCGCACCGATTAGCGATTTTCCCAACTATGGTCAACCGGCAACTTTTAGTTCGTGGAAAAAGAAAATCATTTTTGCCGGGACGGAAACCTCTTCAGAACATGGGGGGCATCTTGAAGGAGCACTTCAATCAGCTGAACGTGCAGTTTCCGAAGTGATGGAGTGAAGCAGAGAACCGTCCCCTGCTTCAAAGAGGAGGTAATTTTTATATGAAATACACTAATATGACTTTGGAAGAGTTAGAAGAGGCTGAATCTAATCTCGAGCAAAAAGGTCCAGATGAGGTAAAAGATGGGCATTTCAGGGAGCGGATTAATTTATATGAGGCCTACTACCGTAAAGCGTATAAAAAGGGAAAAATAAGTCATGATCTGAATGATATGAAGTATACAGAGTACGTAAAAAGCAAGCTGCTAACTGATCTCATTAAGTTCGGAACTTATATGAAAATGTCCTATCAGAAGAATGATATAGATGCGTATACTGCGTTAAAACGAGCGTTATCATTAGATCGGAAAAATCCAGTAGTAAATTACCGCCTTGGTTTTATAGCGTACAAACGTAGAGATTATCATGATGCAAGCGGATTTTTTCAATCTGCAATTGATGCACATAGTGATAAAAACACGAAGACGTGGTTATTAAACTCCCAGCAGGTGTATCACGCTCATTTGTATTTAGTGAACAGTGCCTTATTCATTGCCAAACAGACAAATGAACGTTTGAAGAAACTGCCTGAAATAGAATACCGTGTTCTGGATAGTTACGATACGTCCCCGTTTTATGATGTGATTAATGAGAATGAAACGTACTTAACCAACCATGCTTTTATGATGAGGACAAATGAAGAAACCAGATATTGCTCCAAGGAAAACTGTGATGACTTTTACGAAGAAGGCTACGTTGAGAATCACATGATACTTTATTTTTCCGATCGCTCGGAATCATTAAGCTTTAATGGAACGAAAGAAGTCGTTCTTACTGATTTTGCGGACTTACTTAAAAAGTTTTTGTTACATAGTTCTTCTGACAATCCTTTGTCACTGGAAGAAATTTTCGAGGTTTATGGGATTTCGCAAACGGAGAAAAATACTTATATTCAACGAATCCGTCGTTTAAGACGGAGATTAACAGAGTTGGGTATTCCTGAAATCATTATTACAAGTTCTAAACGGAATGTCACTTCTTATTACTTTGACGGTTCTGTGCCGTTCACGATCATGCAGCGTGTAGGGGAAGTGACGGACTGATGACAGGTGTGTCATCGCAACTTTGAGATACTAGGTTTACAAATCAAAGGGAGATGATGCACATGAAATTTTCAACGTTATTTATTCGTCAAGGATTCAATGTTTCAGAGAGAGAAGAAAATGTATTTGACTGCGGGTATGAAAGTGAAGAAAATATTGCGTTTTTAATGAAGACTTTGGATGCTGGAAATGTTTCGTATGACTGTAATGGGTTTTTGCTAAACTTGAAGGATTCAGAGTTCGCGGAAAAAGAATGGCTTACGTTACTTGATGTTCGGGGGCGAGGCCGGACAGAATTAGTAGATACACAACCATGGAAAACCCGGCTTCGTATTGAGAAACTAGATTTGTATATTAGCGGGATTGTCAACGAGTTGATTCGGCTTGGTTTGTATACAGGTTTCAGTTGTGATGGCCATGGAGTACGAGCAGCATCGGTATATCTGCTTCATGAAGACGATTTGGAAACGGCTTCGGAGCTGCTGTTAGCATGCGGGATAGAGAAGGTTCGTACGAATGGGAAAGAATTGAAGTTACATGTAACTCACATCTCGAAGCTGCTGGATGTGGCAGAGAAGCTGCATCAGATTAAAAAGGAATGGCTCACGGAAGGGCTAGAGTTTGTGGAAAAGCACTTATTTCAAGCTAAATTAGAAGATGTTCTTTCTATTAATGGCGTGAGCGGAGAAGAAGAGAGGATTCGCCAGTATGTGAAAGAAGAGTTAACCAATCTAGTGGATCATATGGAAGTCGATGTAAAAGGCAATATTTTGGCTCAACGATCGTATCGAAGTGGGAATGGTCCTACGGTTCTATTAAATGCTCACTTAGATACGGTGGAAGAACTGGTAGAGGGACGAGAAATTATCAAGAATGGTCCGATTTGGTCCAGTAGTGAAGGAATTCTCGGGGCAGACGACCGAGCAGGGGTTTCGATTTTACTCGAAATGGCTAAATGGCTCGACGGCTCAAGCTTTAACGGAAAGGTCAAATTTATTTTTACGGTAGAAGAGGAAATCGGACTTGTCGGGGCCAGATCTTTGGAAGAATCATTTTTATGGGATGTGGATGCGGCTATTGTTGTGGACCGCCGTAATACGACAGACATCGTTGTTTCTTGTGGAGGCTACATTCCTTTCTGTCATGAAAACTACGGGACGTTTTTTGAATCAATTGCGGAAGCTCATGGTTTAGGGACTTGGAAATCCGTTGCTGGTGGAAGCAGTGATACACGGATTTGGGCAGAGCACGGCATTCAAAGTGTAAACTTATCTGCAGGCTATAGTCACGAGCACACGGATGATGAAATTCTCGATGTGGAGGCTTGCTTTAACACGCTGAAACTCATTCAAGCTGTTTTTACTGAAAGAATCGAGCTTAGAAAAGTGTTAACTAGAATTACTCATTTAAATCAAAGAAGTGGAAGAGCACCAGGGGAAGTAGGGTGAAGCAGGGGACGGTTCTCTGCTTCACTTACAGGTCAGAATTTGTATAATTCTTGATTTTTAAAGGTTGTTATATGCTTTCGAACAGAGGCGGCGAATCCGTTCCAGGCTGCTGCTTTTCGAGGGAGTCACCGCCTTCGCTTGTTCGAGTTATTTGTTCAGAAGTCAATTAGACAACCTTTTTACATGGTTGGTTTTTAGTTGCTTTTTCAGTGCCCGACGCAATGATACTAAAACGAACTTTCGGGAGTGGTAATAACCAAGGATAAAAATCGAATATACGAAGAATTAGTTAATTACATGAATGAAGGGATATATTTAAATTTATCCCATTTTATAGTCCTTCGATGATATAATTGTACCGGGTATTAAGAAATGAAACTGGAGAGGATGAAACGTAAATGGCGGAAATAAATTCTATTATGTCTTGGACGTTTAGTGGAGAAACATCGATTCAAATGAAATTAATGAAGTGTTAGTAGAAGGCGAAGTCCCAGAAATAGCTTATAAAACGGTTCGAGATGTTGCGGTAGTGACTAATAAAAGGTTTATTATCGCTGACAAACAAGGGCTTACTGGGAAAAAAGTTGAGGTTTATACCATTCCATTTAAATCAATCATTATGTACTCCAGTGAAAATGCGGGAACACTGGATTTTAATTCGGAGCTTGAGCTTTGGACAAAGGCTGGCACTTTCAAACTGAACCTAAGTAAAAAGGTTGATATTAGAAAACTAGATCGATTAATAGGAAAGTATGTTTTATAAAATGAAGGTTTTCTTTTAAAGCAACGGAAAATTTGATAATAGTACATATTATAAGGGTCTCTTCTCTTGTCTGTGAGAGAATGGATCCTTTTTTTCTTTTTATCGTTGTATATATTGGAAGCAGAGAACCGTCCCTTTGTTTGTCAGCATGATGCTTAAAATTATTGACTGTTTTCTGAAAATAGCTTATATTTAAGAATGAAATGTATATTCGTATACGATTTCAAAGGAGAAATAGGATGAAAAAAATTATGTTTATACTATTCACTTTTTCTATTGTTATCCTTAGTGGATGCTCGGTTCTTGAAGAAGTAAATAGCTCACTGAATTATGCAACTGAATCAACAGATTATATTAATGACTTACAAACATTTGGAGAGGAAGCATCTTCACTTGTCCAAGACGCTGCCACAGATCCTGATAAAAAAGCTGAATTAGAGGGTAAAATAACAGACCTCGAGGCAAGAATCAAGGAATTTAATGAAATGGAAGCACCGTCGATTGCTACTGATCTTCATGAAACGGTTGTTGAAAAAAATGACCAAATCCTTGAGGGGATTAATACAGCAAAGGAAAACGGCGAACTCTCAGTTGAAAAACTAAAGGATACAGAAATTTTTAAAACAATAAATGAAATGACTGATCTAATAGATCAAATAAAGCAACTTGAATTGTAAGGTGAAGCAGGGGACGGTTGATATGCTCCCCTTTAAGTAGACAGATTAAAAAACAAAAAATCTGGATACTTGAAGGGGTGTATTTTTTTATGTCTAAAAGAACTTTTTCAGCAGAAGAAAAGTTACGAATTTTGAAGGCTTGTGAAAATGGAGAGTATTCCTTGTATGAAGCTTGTTCCGTTCATAATATAAACTATTCATCCATTTCGAGATGGAGGCAAACTTTTGAAAGATATGGGGTTGATGCCCTAACAAAGTCTTCATCTAATAAAAAGTACTCTAAAGAGTTAAAACTGGCTGCTATTCAAGATTATAAATCTGGTCTATATTCCCTTCGGGAGGTTGCTAGAAAGTATGAAATATCAAATGATGGCGTGTTGTTTAGATGGATTAAGAAGTATAATAGTCATAGAGAAATAAAGGCAACTGCGAGAGGGATGAGCCAATCTATGACTGAAAAAAGAGCTACAACGTGGGAAGAACGGTGTGATATTGTTTTGTACTGTCTCTCAAATAATAAAGACTATCAGAAGGCAGCAGAAATATTTGAAGTCTCCTATCAACAAGTATATCAATGGATGAAAAAGTATGAAAACGGTGGAGATGAGGCACTTAAAGATAAACGTGGAAGAAATAAGTTAGAACAAGAGCTCACACCAGAAGAAAAGATGAAACAGGAAAATAAAAAGCTAGAAAGAGAGAATGAACGTTTACGAGCTGAGAATGAATTCTTAAAAAAGTTAGAGGAACTCGAAAGGAGGCGGTATTAAGCTACGTCCGTTCTGAAAAGAAATATCTGGCCATTCAGGAGCTTCGTGAGAAGGAAAACTTCTCTATTATCCTACTGTGTGAGGTCGCAGAGGTTTCCCGTGCCGCTTACTATAAATGGTTAAATCGAACACCTTCCGCTCAAGAATTACAAAATAAAGAGCTTTTAGACGCAATGAAAACACTTCATGAAAAGGTCGATGGCATCTTTGGTTACCGTCGAATGACGATGAATATGAGTCGCAAGTTTAAACAATGTTTCAATTATAAGAGAATTTACCGATTAATGAGAATTTCTGGCTTACAATCTGTGATACGAAGAAAAAGAAAAAGCTATGTTCGATCAATTCCACAACACGTTGCAGAGAACGTGTTAAACCGAGACTTTAAAGCTGATAAGCCAAATGAAAAGTGGCTAACAGATGTAACAGAATTTAAATACGGTAAATCGAAAAAAGCTTATTTAAGTGCCATTCTTGATCTCCATGATGGCTCGATTATTAGCTATGTCCTTGGTCACTCTAATAATAATCCACTGGTGTTTAATACTCTTAAACAAGCGCTTGTCGTTTCACCTGGAGCCCGTCCACTCCTTCATAGTGATCGTGGTTTCCAATATACATCCCATGGTTTTAAACGGATGATCCTTAACGCAGAAATGAATCAAAGCATGTCTCGAGTTGGAAGATGCATTGATAATGGTCCTATGGAGTCTTTTTGGGGAACCCTTAAATGTGAAAAGTACTACCTCAACAGCTACGAATCGTTTGAGGATCTTTCTTGTGCGATAAATGAATACATGTACTTTTATAATTACGAAAGACTTCAAAAACGACTAAACGGCCTCAGCCCCCTTGAATATAGGGCTAAAACCGCTTAAAACATTTTTATTATTTCCACTGTCTACTTGACAGGGAGCAGTTCAGGTTCTCTGCTTCTTTTTTTGTGCTTAATGAAACAAATTTAATTTTCTTAAATTTCATGTTTCGCAGCTTTTGTACCCACATACAGGTCGATACTAAATTCAAAACTTATGTTTATTTCATTGATTTCTTAGTAATTTCTTCTAACTTTTAACTATCACACAGAAATTTTTCACAGTATTCTCCATTAACATTTTACGAGATTAGTAATATTTTTTAGCGTCTTTTTTCGTGTAGAAAAATTTGCTTTCATTACTTCGGACTGTGTTTTGTAAAATAATTTCCACATCAAATAAAATTGGTTTATGGATAATCTTCGATAACTTATCAGTTATTAATTCTTTTAATAATAAAAATTAATTTGAAAATTATGGCAGATAGATATTGTGGATGTTAAAAATTCAGTTTATAATAATAAATAGGAACATACGTTTGAATGAAGGGGAGATACCAATACTGTTGATTATGATTAACCAATATAATCATACTTAGTTGGTTTCTTTAATTTCTTTAACTCATTTCTTCCTTTAGATGGAGAGTAAATCATCCTCTAGTCTGTTAATGAGATGTTGATAAGTTGATATAGTCTATTTATAGAATTTTAAAAGGTGGCATGAAGTAATAAGCGAACACATAGAATTCCCTCTATACAGAGGAGATTGTTTGTTCAGAATAAAATTACTTAAAAAAATATCAGGTCACCCAATACTTCTACAATTGTTGATTCTTCCAAGACCGGTCAATGAATTGTTGAAAGGATGAAAACAATGAATAATACAAAAAAATACGAAAACAATACGGAATTGGCCATTCAAGCTACTGGTCTCGTTAAGAAATTTGGTGACAATTTTGCAGTTGATGGTGTTGATTTAGAAGTACGGAAAGGAACAGTCTATGGTTTCCTCGGACCAAATGGTGCAGGTAAGACCACGACTATCCGCATGCTGGCAACTTTGCTGCAAGTTGATGGCGGATATGCCAATTACTAACTGGTAGCTGTTCTCTGCCTTATTTTGTGGAGTGAGACAGAGAACAGTTCCTCAATAATTGCTGGATGTATCTAAAGAGAATCACTTATTCGTGCTGAGCTGCTTGCTAGGTAATTTACGATTTGCATGTGCTTTCCCTTGACGCTTTTCATTCTGCTTCGCTTTTTCCTGCTTTTCATGTAATTTTTCTACGAACTCATGTGTATCATCCATAAGAAACCCTCCTTATCAGAACTTGTTGTTCACATCTTCTCTGGTTCAAGCAAATGATCAAATGCCTCACAAGAATACTCATTAGAAAATGATTGTTTTGCAACGGTGAATCCAGATCAGGGCCGTATTATTAATGGGCACACACCTGTCTTAGAAATAAGTGGAGAGAACCCTATAAAAGCAAATGGAAAAATGATTGTCATTGATGGTGGCTTTTCGAAGGCTTACCAATCTAAAACTGGAATTGCGGGGTACACCCTTTTATATAACTCCTTCGGTATGCAGCTTGTTGCCCATAATAAATTCACTTCAAAAGAAGATGTTCTTAAGAATGGGACAGATGTTTTATCCGTTAAACGTTTAGTCGATAGAGAAGTGGAAAGAAAGTAATGGAAACCAATAATGGCGAGAAAATATTACAACAGATATCTGACTTAAAACATTTAATGGAATACCGTTACCGGATCGACCAGTGAAGCAGGGGACGGTTCTCTGCTTCATTTTAATAGCTGTTGCAATAACTTTAATATTTTTTGAATTTCTACTTATCGGACTAAGTGATGCTATGTAATTGATTCCACGTATCACTAAATAACAAGCCCTACGCAGAAAATATTTAAAGAGTCAGTTCCGAAATGAGATTATATGAAAAGACGTCTCCCTGAAGTGGAGACGTCTTATGCCTTATTCTAAAAATTCGTGGTCGTCAATTGTCGTAACAACTGTCATTTTTTCTAACCAACGTGAAGTAGCAGTGGTTGAATTCCAGAAGTACAACGCTCCATCCACAAGGTTAGTTCCTTCCAACGCTTCTTGCACGGCAGCTATGGTATCTGCGTCTGGACTGTTTTTAATAGTCCCTGTTGCGTAAGGTTCAAACTGTCGTTTTTGCGTAATCACTTCATAGACATTGTCAGGAAACTCGTTACTATCTACACGGTTCAACACTACTTCTGCTACTGCAACCTTGCCTTCGTATACCTGACCACGTGCTTCTGCATGTACAAGGTGTTCTAGTAGATGACGGTCATCGGTGCTTAAGGTTGCCCTTTGTGTTTCTACTCTGTCAATGCTTACTGATTCCCATATTTGATTACTAGGCGTATCCGTATGCAATGAACCAGATACAATAAATGGGTTAAATTTGTCTAGGTTGTCCAATTCAACGCTGTGACGCTTTTTAATATAGTTGATCGTATCCCCTTCGATTACTTGGGACGAATTTTCGTCTTGATAATTGAAACTAGCCGTTGTTGAGGTTGGTGCAGTAAATGCTAGGATGCCCGCTAGTAATAGTCCTATTAATTTTTTCATATCTCAGATATCCCTTTCTATTAACCTATTAGCCTGTGAATAGCTGTGTCCATGCGTTATCATCGTACCCTACGTCAATAGCCATAAAGTCATCGTTTACAATGTTCTTCCTTTGCCCCTGTGAATTTATCTCACTATCACAATTGGCTATTGGAGATTTATTTTCTTGAACTCTACAGTAACGCACGAAACACGTAAGGGTAACCCCTCAAATTATTCCACCTTATCTAGATCTTGTCGGAAAAATAGAAGATTAAGAGATAAATTAAATGTCTAAATGGTCTTAAAAGTAGGAAGCAGGGATAGGTTTGGAATTTATTATTTAGGTCACAGAACTTAAGAAAGAGGAAGTATTGAAGATGAAAGAGATTGTTGATTGAAGAAGGAAACGGCATATGAACTATACAAAAACCAAGAAAGCCGAGCTAAGACGAGAATTTGAATGTGGAGACGAAGAGGAAAAAGATTGT
This sequence comes from Salipaludibacillus sp. CF4.18, assembly GCF_051262595.1. Lineage (NCBI taxonomy): Bacteria > Bacillati > Bacillota > Bacilli > Caryophanales > Bacillaceae > Salipaludibacillus > Salipaludibacillus sp. CF4.18. Next base: position 10,818 of record NZ_JBIMEV010000027.1, on the reverse strand, counting down.
TTCTCGTTATTAAGAAAAGGCGTGGATACTAAAATCATTGCTGAATCTGTTGAATTGTCTGAGGGAGAGATAAATATAATAGAGAAGTAGAGTAGTTAACATATTGACTTGGAGGTAATCTTTTATTTTTTCGAATTGGAGTTGTGTGAATCTTATATATCAAAACCGACCTTTCTAAGTAGGAAGGTCGGTTTTAAAATACGTTAATTATGCTGATTTTTTAAGAAAGACCTTTAACGATTTGAGGTAACCTCTCACTAAGTGGTGTTGCTGGTCGCCCAAGAAGTTTTTCGAAATCGTTGCTTTCAATTGATAATGAACCTGCACGAATGCTTTTCTGGATGTCAACAAGAAAAGGTAAGAGGAATTCCGGCACGCCAGCACCTTTCATAATGTCCGCGTAAGCAGTATCATTAACTTGCTGTACTGGTACTTCTTTACCCAAAACAGTGCCGAGTTTAGAAGCGAATTCTTCTTGAGTTAGTAACTTACCGGATAGCTCGTAGGTAGTGTTTTCGTGCCCGGTTCCAGAGAGTACCGTTGCCGCAGCCTCAGCATAATCTTGTTGTAATGCCCAACCTACTTTTCCATTTCTGGCTGATGTCACCCATGGAGCTCCAGCCATTACGCCTTGAATACTTGAGGTTTCATTCTCCATGTACCAGTTATTGCGTAAGAAAGAATAAGGAATGCCTGTTTTTATAATTATTTCTTCAGTAACTTTATGCGTGGATGCAAGGAAGTTTTCGCTTTCTTTCGCATTTACTATGCTTGTATAAGTAATAAATTTAACGCTGGCACGCTCTGCAGCAGCTACCGCATTAGCATGTTGCTTCGTTCTGGTTTCATTTTCCCCATCTGTAGAAATAATTAAAAGTCTGTCAATACCTGAAAAAGAAGAATCCAGTGTTTCAGGGTGGTCGAAGTCTCCTTGACGAACCTCTACTCCACGTGCTTGTAATCCTTCAGCTTTTTCCGGGTTCCGAACACTTACTGCAAGTTGGTCTACGGGGACAGTTTTCAATAAAGTTTCTACAACTTTCGTGCCTAATTTCCCGGTTGCTCCTGTTACTAGCATTTTCATTTTGTTATTCCTCCAATTTATGTAATATGATATTAAGTATGTTACCTGTATCCATTTAAGATACCTGTATTCATAATAGATACTCATGAGCGTTTTGTCAATAAATGAGTTATAATAAACCTTTATTCTTCTTATGGATTTTAAGGTATAATACGTTGTATTCAAAATTGATACAAAATTAGGTAGGTGAATGAATATGTCCATCAGTAGTCGTTTTACCGTTGGCGTTCATATATTAGCTCTTATTGAACTTAATAAAGATGGGATCAGTTCATCTGAATTTTTAGCAGGAAGTATAAACACGAACCCAAGCTTGGTAAGAAAAATTATCGGAATGCTGAAAAAAGTGGGAATTGTGGAAGTTCGCCCCGGGGTAGCAGGGGGGAAACTTGCAAAAGATCCATCTAATATAACATTATTTGATGTTTATAAGGCAGTCGATGTGGTGCAGGAAGAAGAATTGTTTAGTATGCATGAAAATACACATCCTGATTGTATTGTAGGCAAGAATATTCAAAACTCAATTGCTCCTGTCTTGTCAGCAGCACAATTAGCCATGGAACAGGTACTTGGAAGTGTAACCATTGCGGATGTTATAAAGGATATAGTTGAAAAAGAAACGTATAACATACAGTAATTTTTTCATTAATTCAGACATTCTTGAGGAAGGAATGTCTTTTTTTACAAGGCAAGAAAGAATGAGATGACAGCTATCTTTACACCATACGCATCAAGGGAGGGGTGTCCTTGATGCTTAAATGATGGTGGCGAAAGATCACGCTGTATTTAACAAAAGACGCTTTGCGTTTTTCTTAAGTTTTTTTATCATTAACCATAAAGGTTACATATGCTGCACGTTATAAATAATTGTTGGTTTGTAAGAATTCGCGAGATCCCGCAGTGACACTTTGTTACAATGAAAGGTGTTTTCGTAGTTCCACATAGTTATTTTAACGATAATTGCTCTAAATTATCGCTTTTGCAGGATAATAATAATTGTTGAAAGTAATTAAATTAGGAACTTAGATTCACTTATTTCGAAATAATTTATAAAGGGGTGTAAACGATGAATGAAATTTTAACAAATGAACTTAGAGATCAATATTTAAATACACTTTCGCCGGAACAAACAGATTTTATTCGAAATCATGTAAGACGTGGGAAAAAGACGATTTTTGCGAATTCTATGGCAAAGGATAAAGGAATTGTTCTTCCAGAAGATTTAGACAGCGAGGAAATTGAGCATTTATTAGAAGACTGGGTGTTAATTGATTACATTGATAATGGTTTTGTGAACCCAGATACCCCATGCGAATGTGGCAGGCCTCTTCGATATCAATATATTGTAAAACACAACAAATCAAACGAACAGAGGACATTTGGAATCAATCACTTTGAAGAACACACAGGGTTACCATCAAATATCGTTAAACTTATTAAAAGTGGGTTCCAGACAATTGAATACGAAATGGATGAGTTATTAGTTAAAATTTTTAACAATTGGAAGATAGAAGAGGAAGTACCCTTTACTCTGGATGAAGATTATATTTACCCAAAAGATTTCCAAAAACATTTGGATGCGAATGTCCCCTTATTGGATCGGCAAATAAAAAGAGTGAAACAGGAAATCCTGTCATTAAGTTCAGGACCAAAAAGAGAAGCTACGGATAGAGAATTCGAAGCAAAGGATACTCAAAAAATTATTCCATTTTATGCAACAGAAACTCAAGAACCAGATCCTATTAACTTGTTTAGCGAAGAGGAAATGCCTTTACCTAAGAAAGAGAATGACTTGAAGCCGTATGCGCTTGCAAGTGAGTATAGAGACGCGGTGTTCGGATACTTAACGGAAGGGGTTACGAGTACTAGAATAATCTGTGAATTATTAATGAAGAACTATCATGCTCCTTCTGAGAGATATTACTCAGGAAGACCTAAAATATATGTTAGCGTATGTTTTTACTTGGATTTATTAGTAAGTAAAGAGAAGGCAGTACATATAGGCTCTCTTAATCTCGACGACCGCTATTATAAACTAACGTGATGCAGGGGACGGTTCTCTGCCTCGGTTTTGTGGAGTGATGCAGAGAACCGTCCCCCTGATTCCCTTGATTAGTCATTTATTCGTGCTATGCTGTTTACTTGGTAATTTACGATTTGCGTGTGCTTTACCTTGGCGCTTTTCATTCTGCTTAGCCTTCTCCTGCTTTTCGTGCAATTTTTCTACGAACTCATGTGTGTCGTCCATAAGAACCCCTCCTTATTTAGGCTATATATAGTCTGATGCTACGTATTTCAGGAATCACTTTTTTGCTATCTCACATATTATTATGTGGTTTTTTCAACCTATTATACGAAACGACATATTTTACATTTATCAGGTGGGAAAAGAATCTATATTTTGTAATTATAAGTAAGTAATCAGGTCGAATTATCAAGTAGTACGACTCTGGTAGGACGATTCATGGCGCTAGCTAGTATGCGAGGAACTGTGAGGTATTGGGCAATTTGGCACTGAAATATTAACAAAATTTGATTCATTCAGAAAGTAAGCAGGGATTTAACGTCTTTGTACAGAAATCAGAAACAGGGAAAGGTTTTCTGCTTTTTAGAATTATACTGGTACAAGTTAAACTTATTTAAAGTTGGAACGTAATTATTCTTGTTCAGTAAGTTCTTTATTTTTCACATTTCTCAGGATAAATTGAATATTGGGGGGTTCAAGAAATGGATACAAGCTACTTAGATTTACTTGCAAAAATATATGATAAAGAGAGTAAAGTTGTTACTGAAATGATTAATCTTGAGGCCATTCTGAATTTACCAAAAGGAACGGAACATTTTGTCAGCGATCTTCATGGAGAATTCCACGCATTCCAGCATGTGCTAAGAAATGGATCGGGAAATGTTAAGACGAAGATTAATGATCTGCTTAAAGATGAACTTTCTGATGATGAAATAAATGAATTTGCTACACTAGTTTATTATCCAGAAGAGAAATTGAAGCTTATAAAAAACGAAATGGAAAATAGTCAATCGCTCAATCAGTGGTACAATAAAACCATTGAACGTATGATAAATTTGGTCCTTTTTGCCTCATCAAAGTACACTCGAACAAAGGTAAGAAAAGCTTTGCCGAAGCAATTCGATTATATTACTGAAGAGCTGTTGTATAAAACGGATGAATTATCGAACAAGAAAAATTATTATCATAAAATTGTGGAGCGAATCATCTCACTAAGGCAAGTAGACAAGTTTATTGCTGGCCTGGCTTATACAATTCAGAGGTTAGTTGTCGATCATCTTCATGTTGTAGGGGATATCTATGACCGCGGGCCTCAACCGGATAAAATTATGGATACACTTATCAATTATCATTCCGTTGATATTCAATGGGGTAACCACGATGTCCTATGGATTGGGGCTTATTCTGGATCAAAGGTATGTTTGGCTAATTTAATTCGAATTTGTGCTAGATACGATAATCTTGACATTATTGAAGATGTCTATGGAATTAATCTCAGACCTCTTCTGAATCTAGCCGAAAAATACTATGATGATAACCAAGCTTTCCGACCGAAAAACAATGCATCAGAAGAAAATATATTTGAAAATGAACAATTGCAAAAAACAAAAATACACCAAGCAATTACAATGATTCAATTCAAACTAGAAATGCCAATCATTAAGAGAAGACCAGATTTCAATATGTCTCGTCGGCTTGTACTTGAGAACATTGATTATGAACAAAAAATTATCACGCTTTATGGGGAAGAATACTCATTAGAAAATGATTGTTTTGCAACGGTGAATCCAGATCAGCCTGATCAGCTGTTAGAGGAAGAAGAACAAGTCATGAATAAACTGCTGTTCGCTTTCCAGCACTCGGAAAAATTGGCTAGACATATGAAATTTTTCATGAAGAAAGGCAGTCTTTATTTAAAGTACAATGGGAACTTACTCATTCATGGATGCATACCGTTAAATGAAGATGGTACCATGAAGGAAATGGTAATTAAAGATAAGTCGCATTCTGGAAGAGAGTTACTCGATATTTTTGAGTCATATTTACGCTACAGTTTTGCGCATCCTGAACGAACCGATGATCTTGCAACAGACATGGTGTGGTATTTGTGGACTGGTGAAAACTCATCTCTTTTCGGTAAAAAAGAAATGACAACCTTTGAAAGATATTTTATTAAAGATAAGATGGCTCATGTAGAAGAAAAGAACCATTATTACTATCTTCGTGCAGATGAGGAGGTTTGTCGTGAAATTTTAAAGGAATTTGATCTTGATCCAGATCAGGGCCGTATTATTAATGGGCACACACCTGTCTTAGAAATAAGTGGAGAAAACCCTATAAAAGCAAATGGAAAAATGATTGTCATTGATGGTGGCTTTTCGAAGGCTTACCAATCTAAAACTGGAATTGCGGGGTACACCCTTTTATATAACTCCTTCGGTATGCAGCTTGTTGCCCATAATAAATTCACTTCAAAAGAAGATGTTCTTAAGAATGGGACAGATGTTTTATCTGTTAAACGATTAGTCGATAGAGAAGTAGAGAGAAAGAAAGTAATGGAAACTAATAATGGCGAGAAAATATTACAACAGATATCCGACTTAAAACATTTAATGGAATACCGTTACCGGATTGACCAGTAACAAAAGGGTACCAGGCACTTCTTATGGACAACTGTCCATGGATTGTATCTGGTACTCTTTTTAAAAGATAAGAATGTATATAATAAAAGACGCTTTGCGTTTTTCTAATAGAAAAGAGGGTATGAAAATGTGCAAAAGAACCAGTTTTAGTATTATAGGTGGAGGTGGCTTTCGCGCTAATTATTTTTTACGAATAGCAAAAGCACTTCCTGATCTATTCCGTGTTAGTGGAATGGTTGTGCGAAATGAAGCGAAAGGAAAAACGTTGGAGCAGCAATGGAATATTAGGACTTATCGAACCCTGCTAGAACTTTTAGAAGAAGAAACGCCAGATTTTGTTGTCGTTTCTGTTAATCCGGAAGCATGTGCCAATTATTTATTACAATTAGCCGAACTGCAACTACCAGCTTTAGCTGAAACTCCTCCAGCACCAGACTTAGAAGGGTTAATATTACTACATGAAAACTTGACTACTAAGGGGGCTAAAGTACAGGTAGCCGAGCAATATCCTTTTCATCCCATCCAACAGGCTCGGTTATCGATGATTAACTCAGGGCGTTTAGGAAAGGTGACAGAAGCAACCGTTTCGATTTCTCACTTTTACCATGGTGTAAGCTTGCTAAGAAAAATGTTACATGTTGGATTTGAAAATGCTGAAATAAGCGGAAAACAATTTCAATCTAGCCTTGTTCATGGGCCAAGCCGGGCAGGATATCCAACAGAAGAAAAAATAACAATTGCACCCCGTGATCTTTGCTGGATTGATTTTGGCGACAAGCTTGGTATTTATGATTTTACACAGGATCAGCATCGTTCTTGGATTCGTTCCAATCATCTATCTGTAAGAGGTGAGCGCGGTGAGATTGATGATAATCATGTAAATCTGTTAAAGGACTATAAAACACCATTACATATTGATTTGAAGCGTATTAATAAAGGAGAATTCGAGAATCAAGAAGGCTATTTTTTATATGGCATACTAGCTGGCGAAGACTGGGTCTATGAAAATCCTTTTATTCCAGCACGATTATATGATGATGAAATTGCAATCGCCACTTGTTTACTAAAAATGGCTGATTATATACAAGGAGGACCTAGTTTTTACAGTTTACGGGAGGCTTCTCAGGACCATTATCTAGGTATGATGATGAAAAAAGCCATTGAAACCGGGGAACGAATCAAAACAGTTCACCAGCCGTGGAGTAAATAATGCAGGGTAATGCAGGGGACGGTTCTCTGCTTCATTCTGTGAAGATCTAATTATCCCCAGTGAAACGCCTGTAATCTCCGCTTTTTACTAGTTGGTTTAAAACAGTGAGTAATAATACAACTATAGATAAACATACCCTTTATGTAACAAGCAAAATTAGGGGAGGGGTATATGCTGAAGAGCTTGGATTTGCAAATGATTTCTTTCGTAGGAATTTCCTTATTACAAGACTATTGGATTTATTACCGATTACCCCGTATTTATTATTACACAAGATGATGCAGGGGACGGTTCTCTGCATCATTTATTGAGTCAATTTTACCTAATAGTCTTGAAGAAGGCAGGGAGAAAGGAAACACTATGTAGTAATAATATGCTTTGAAAAGGAACAGAATTGGAATTCATTTCAGTAGGGAAAGGAGTTAAGAATGAGGAAGTCTAGAAGTTAATAGAGGAATGTGTATTTCTCTTTTTCTATGATATACCGGTAGTACTTATGTTTCAGAAGATTGTAGACTGACTAAAATGTATTCCTATAAAGAGATAAGAAACGATTGCCCTAGCGAATGGACAATCGTTTCTTATCTCTTTATGCTTATTTTACTGTTGTTTTAGTTTGTTTTCTTTTACTTTTCTGCTCATGTTGATGAATAGCCCAATACAACTCTTCATCAGTATATAGGGACAATTTAATATTTTTCATGTGTTATCCCTCCTTTGTTCTTTGTAATTACAAGTATAGACCAAGTAATTGGAAGGATGTTCGATAGCGTTAGGTTTTATAACAGAGAAATTTGGATGGTGGGGATGGTTGCTTCTAAAATATAATTTTGGCTTTTGAACAGAGACGTTCGAATATCCTCTAGGCGGCTACTTCCTGTGGGTAATGCTTCAGCCTCCTCGGACAACGATCGTGTTGCGTGATCTCTGGCGTAGCTTTTTACCGTTAGAGTCTTATCCCTTGGCTTCTTAGAGGTTAAATTAAGAGAGGGTTAAGCGAGCATACGCCTCTTTTTTAAAACTTGGCACTTTGGAAGCAGAGAACCGTCACTGTGATATAGTATGATTATCAAAAATGATGTATAATTAAATATAGTAATGTGAATACAGTGGATATTCTTTAGTACATAGTGAGCGCTTAAGTTCATCTATTCACAAAAATAAAAACTATCATTTTGGTCCATATAATCATTAAGGTTGCTGGTTTTGAGAGTGATATTATCATATAATAGTATATATATTATTCTATAAATAAATGATATGGTTAATTGTGACAAAAATGGTGTTTCACTAGGTCACACTTAGCTAAGTGTGACATCTATATAGGGGAAAGGTTGGTACAAATGAGCATCAGAGAAACAGAAACAGACGTCATTTTAATCGGCGCAGGAATTATGAGTGCTACTTTAGGGACACTCTTAAAAGAATTGGTACCCGAGTGGGATATTAAAGTGTTTGAAAAGCTGGCAAACGCTGGTGAGGAAAGCTCAAATGAATGGAATAATGCAGGAACAGGACATGCGGCACTTTGCGAGCTTAACTACACGGATGAAAAACCGGATGGTACTATAGATATCAGTAAAGCTATAAAAATTAATGAACAGTTTCAAGTTTCCATGCAGTTTTGGTCTTCCCTTGTAAACAACAAACTAATACAGAAACCACAGCAATTTATTATGCCATTGCCTCATATGAGTTTAGTGCAAGGGGAACAAAATGTTACCTTTTTAAAGAATCGTTTTAAAGCATTATCAGAAAACCCTCTTTTTAATGGGATGGAATATTCCGACAACCCTGAAAAACTGATGGAATGGATTCCACTTATTATGGAAGGACGCGCATCCAAAGAACCTATCGCGGCGACGAAAAGCGAAGCGGGAACAGATGTTAACTTTCGAACCCTGACGCGCATGTTATTTAACAACTTAGAGAGTAAAAATGTTAAAATGAATTTTAAGCATATTGTAAGCGACATTACCCGCACCAGCGAAGGCTTGTGGGAATTGAAAGTTAAAAATTTGGAGAGCGGTACTGTCGAACGTCATACGGCAAAATTTGTGTTCATCGGTGGCGGTGGAGGCAGCTTGCATTTACTGCAAAAATCCGGTATTCCAGAAGGTAAAAAAACGGGAGGATTCCCTGTAAGCGGATTGTTTATGGTGTGTAATAATCAGGAAATTATAGCGCAGCATCATGCAAAAGTTTACGGGAAAGCTAAGGTTGGTGCTCCGCCAATGTCTGTGCCGCATCTTGATACAAGATATATCGACAACAAAAAAACGTTACTTTTTGGACCATATGCTGGCTTCTCACCAAAATTTTTAAAATACGGGTCAATTTTTGATTTGTTAACGTCCGTAAAGCCGAATAATGTATTAACGATGTTAGCGGCAGGCGCAAAAGAGATGTCATTGACCAAATATCTGATTCAGCAAGTGATGTCATCGAAAGAACAGCGCATGGAAGACTTGCGTGAGTTTTTCCCGAACGCTAAAAGCGAGGATTGGGATTTAGTAGTAGCCGGTCAACGTGTACAAGTTATCAAAGATACCGAATCTGGAGGGAAAGGGACACTTCAATTTGGTACGGAAATGATTACTGCCGCTGATGGTTCCATTGCAGCGTTACTTGGCGCTTCTCCGGGTGCTTCAACGGCCGTTCATGTCATGCTTGAACTACTCGAAAAATGCTTCCCGCAACATATAGAAGAGTGGGAACCAAAAATCAAAGAAATGATTCCTTCTTATGGCTTGTCACTAATGGAAAACCCAGAGCTTCTGAAGGAAATTCAAACTTCAACAGGGGAGTCGCTAGGACTAACCGAAAAAAAGCCAGTGTTTAGTTAATAGTTGAGGAGGCAGGGGACGGTTCTCTGCTTCTTTTTTTCTGGATTTTGAAGCAGAGAACCGTCCCTATGTTTGGATTTATTTAGATATAAATGGTAACCTTAATTTACTAGTGAAGGGGAGTGATTTGTAATGAGTATTGCTGTACCGGAGATTACACTTAATGATGGCCTGTCTTTGCCAGTTATGGGTTTTGGTACATACAAGTTGAACGGTAATGATGGAGCGAATGCCATTCACAGTGCCATTAATAAAGGGTATCGACTGATTGATACTGCTTATAACTATGAGAACGAAGGAACAGTAGGGGAATCCGTTCGACGCACTTCTATTCCAAGACATGAATTAAGAATTACGTCTAAATTACCTGGCCGATATCAAACCTATGATAAAGCTGTGAGTACCATTCAAGAATCCTTATATCGAGCTAATCTGGATTATTATGATTTATATCTCATTCATTGGCCTAATCCTCAACAAAATAATTTTATTGAAGCATGGCAAGCATTAATTGATGCTAAAAAATGGGGACTGATTCGATCGATTGGTGTTTGTAACTTTTTACCTGAACATTTAGAACGGTTGGAAAAAGAAACTGGTACGAAGGCGAGTATTAATCAAATTGAATTACATCCATTTTTCAACCAAGAAGATCAAAGAAAGTGGCATGAAGAGAATGATATCAAAACGCAATCTTGGAGCCCGTTGGCTCACGCAAATGATGTTTTGACCAATGATACACTTAAAAAAATTGCTGACAATCACACCAAGTCGATTTCTCAAGTTATTTTGCGCTGGCACTATCAACTTGGGGCAATCTCAATTCCTAAATCAGCTTCACCAATTAGACAGCTGGAAAATATATCGATTTTTGATTTTTCATTAGATGAAACAGAAATGAGTATGATCGCAGCATTAACTCGACAAGATGGCAGAATTAACAATCAAGACCCAGCCGTTTACGAGGAATTTTAAGTGAAATACGGGGACGGTTCTCTGCTTCATAAAAT